>DAIDIM010000123.1 GCA_027459365.1 Chlamydiota bacterium | reverse complement strand
GAGATCTTTAATGTGTTTACGGATGGCTTGTGCATGGTCTTGAAGTTTCTTTTTTCGGACCAGATCATCCCCTGCATCCGATGCATCGAGATATGAGTGGAGCGGGGTTTTTGCATCAATTGCAATGTAGCGCATGCTGGGCAAGCGGATAACCAGGTCGGGTCGCCAAATTTTTCCCTCTACGTCAAAGCTTTTTTGCTCAAAAAAGTCGCAATGGTTGAGTAGGCCTGCAATTTCAACGACGCGTCGCAGGTGGATTTCCCCCCACGAGCCTCTCATTTGCGGAGAACGGAGTGCATTCACAAGCTGTGCAGTCTCTTTGCGCAGCTCTCTTTCAGCCTTGAGCATTCCATCAACTTGTTGAGTAAGAGCTGCATAGGCTCCTACTCTTTGCTTTTCAAGTTCGCGCTGATGAAGATCTAATTGTTTTAGCGATTCCTGAAAAGGCTTTAAAGTTTCGTCGATGCTTTTTTGACGCATTTCTGCATTTTCTTGGAATAAACGGCTATTTTTTTCAAAGATTTCCAATGTGAGAGATCGGAATGAATTTTCTAACGATTTTTGGGTGTCAGAGGCTTTCTTTTGAAAAAGGAGACAAAGGAGGAGGGTGCATGCAATGAGTATAAGTATTGGAATCAATGTTCCTCGTCATCAGGTTCAAATTCTTCCAAAGTTTTTGATTTCTTTCCTGCAATGCGCCGAATGAGCGACAAAATCAGAGAAATAGCAATATAGACCCATGCGACAAATGCTAAAATTAAGGAAAAAAAGTAGAGTATTCCGTAAATCACAAAGACTGCGCTTACGACTGCTAAAAATGCGAGATGAAAGGATGGAATTCGAAAGCGTAGCATCTTGAGGCTTGGAAATTTCAGGCGACAAACCATGAGATAGCCAAGAAAAATCATAAGAATTGTGAGAACAATGGCTTGTGTAGATGTCGTGAGTGGGATCCATTCATAAACAAGCGGCGTGAGAAAAAATAAATTCGCAGACGTTGCAGCAATGGCTGCTGCCGGAATAGGAAGACCTGTAAAATGCTTTTTTTGCGCCTCTTGCTGTTCGTGGTTCCCTTTTGCCTCTTTTGCTTTTACGCTGAAACGGACCAGACGTAGCACCCCACATAATGAATAGACCATTGCGCCCGTTGCGGCGAAAAATGATAAAAATGTTCCTTGTGTCATCGAAAGTGTTTTCAAAAGTAAAACACTTGGGGCAACACCAAAACAGATGGCATCAGAGAGAGAATCAAAGACAAACCCAAATTCACTTTCTCCATGCAGTGCGCGAGCTAAAGCTCCATCGATGAAATCGGCAAGTGCTGCTACTAAGAGAAGAAATGTCGACATTTGAACCACTTCGAAGACGCCGCTTCCGGGTTCAACCATGTTCATCTTAAAAATGACAAAAAGACCACACGCAAGTCCAAAGGCCGTGATCATATTGGGGAAAAGTGTTGCCCGTTTCATCTTGCCTTTTATTCTATACTCCAACTGGTCATAAATGTGCATTCGGGCCCTTTCATGCTAGCCGAAATTCGCATTTTTGACCAGTTGGAGTATACAGAACTTGAATGCCAAAAAGAAGCAGAAAATTTCTTCCCTGCTTTTCTTATACTGCGGGCGTTGAAATAACACCCTGCAGTTACCTTACGTGGCACGAGAGAACTAAGACTTATTTCCTGATGTTTGAATGTAGTATTGGAACGCAGTACCACTCATAATTCCCATAAAGCATAGATAGATAAATGGGAGGAAAAGGGCAATGGCAATTTTAATGACTTCTGCGGCAATTATTGTGGGTCTAGAACGCCCTTTTGAAAAAGAGTAAATTCTTGTCATGATCGCATCCATTTGAATGGGTGCAAATAACCCTGCAATTGCGCCAATAGCTAAGAATAGGATTGACCATCCCATTGTCCCAATGAAAAAATGCATCCAGCCTGAAAATGTAGCTATTAAAATAGCGAGCACAGTCATTGTTTCAACAAGATATTTGTAAGTAAATTTCTCTACTTCAGCCATCCCTTCTTTCATTTTACTGTGTAGTTCTTTCTTTCTCATCGTTTCACCTAAGTTTTGCCACGTTCCTAAACGAATTTCATCTATCTTCTAAATATTATTGAACTATAAAAAAATATTAATTTCAATATTAATTATAAAATCATTTTTAAACCACTTACTTTATTACTATTTATGTTATAATATATCTCATAATAAGAGGTTAATATGGATATAGAATCACTTCCAGAATCGGACTTAAACTTAGTCGGCTTAGGACTTGGAGCTGCTGCTGGCGCTACAGGAGGAGCAATTGTAGGCAGCATTCTTGGGTACATCAGAGGGTATCTCTTTGGCAAATATCTAGGTCAATACCTAGCATACATGATTAATCACCCTAATCCCAAGAAAGCAGGAGAGCATTGGGGGGAAATGTGTGGTCAAATCAATTGCATAGTTTCCATTATGTATTATTCTTTGGAGGGGGCTAAAATAGGGGCAGTAGCGGGCTCTGCTATTCAAGATATTCTCAAAAATAATTGTCATCAAATCTAAAATCGGGTATGCTTTGCGTCACAAAGAATTCTGAGATGTACAAATATTTATTTTAATGATATACCGACCGCGAGACCATTAACGTAGGTGAAGTTGGGCCATGAATATTAAAAGTGAAAGACTGAAAAAACTTGAGACAGAACTCGAAGATCTTGAGCAATGGATGAGCTTAGGCCTTGTTCCTAAGAAAGATATCGAAAAGCATAAGGAAGAGATTCGCTCATTGAATGCCAGAATCGGAGAG
Source organism: Chlamydiota bacterium (assembly GCA_027459365.1). Lineage (GTDB taxonomy): Bacteria > Chlamydiota > Chlamydiia > Chlamydiales > SM23-39 > DAIDHZ01. Next base: position 6,108 of record DAIDIM010000123.1, on the reverse strand, counting down.
GAAAAAGAGAGACTTCGATTCATGAAGGAAAGTGGCGAGCTCGAAGAGTATGTCACTCCAAAAAAATCGCAAGCAAGACAGGCCTATGCCGAACCCAACACCCTACCCGACATGGATCTTGGTGACAATATGACCGATGCAGGTCTAGACATGGAAACTGAAACCTATGAAATGGAAACAGTTACAGAAGAAGATACAGAGGCGGGCTCCTCATCTACTGAGGACGAGGGCTCCGTGTTAGAGGAAGAGGATGAAGATCCATTCTCCGATCGAAACCGTTGGAAACGGGGCATACTTGAAGATCCGGACGCAGATAATTGGTAGAAGAAGAAACAAGTATTTATTTCCATGTTCCGTTTTGTACGAAAAAGTGTCCTTACTGTCACTTTTACGTCATTCCGAATCACAAATCATTTCATCAAGTTTTAGAGGACGGCCTTTCCCTTGAGTGGGAGAGGCAGCTCCCTCTTCTTTTGGGAAAAAAAATTATTTCCATCTATTTTGGAGGTGGCACTCCCACACTATTTGTCGAGGGCATTAAGAAAATTTTAGAAAAAGTGGGGGCCAATTTTTCTCTTGATTGCGAGATCACAGTAGAGGCAAATCCAGAGGATGCATCTTTGATGCTCTTTGAAACCTTGCGAAAATTAGGGGTAAATCGCCTTAGTTTAGGCGTCCAATCTTTGGATGATCGATCCTTGGAGACATTGGAGAGAATTCATAGCGCAAAAAAAGCAGAAGAGGCAATTTTTCAGGCATTTAGGGCCGGCTTTGAAAATATCAGTATTGATTTGATGTATGATCTGCCAAATCAAACTGAGGCGAGCTGGAACTATAGCCTCTCAAGATTAAAAGATTTACCCATTCACCACCTCTCCTTATATAATCTGACAATTGAACCGCATACTTCCTTTTATAAACGGAGAGACAAACTGTCGTTTCCAAGTGATCAAATGAGTCTTCAATTTCTAAATCGTGCTATAATTACTTTAGAGTCTTTAGGATTAAAGAGATACGAAATCTCTGCCTTTGGCAGGCCATCCATTCACAATGTGGGCTACTGGACATCTCGCCCTTTTTTGGGATTTGGCCCGTCGGCATTTAGTTACTGGGAAGAAAAGAGGTTTAGAAATTGCGCAAATTTGCAACGGTATACGCGTTCTCTAAAGATGCGAAAATCAAGCGTTGACTTTGAGGAAAAGCTTCCCTATCCTCAGAACTTAAGAGAAAAGATTGCAGTTCAATTGCGATTGCTTGATGGTATCGATGCAAATCTTCCTGAAGAGATTCTGAAAACCTTAGAACCCCTGATCAATCAAAATCTACTTGTGAGAAAAAATGGACGTATTTTTCTTTCAGAAACAGGTCTCCTCTTTCACGACACTGTGGCGTCTCAAATCGTTTGAATTTTATTTACCTCATGCGATAGAATCTGTTCACATCCCCAGGATATTTTTTTACTAGACGCGAAACCGATAACTACAATATACAGTGTATTGAAGGCGTTGATCACTACTACAGCTTGTAGTGAGACGTATCCCAATTAAAAGAGGTTATGATGAAAAAAAGTGGCGATTCGACAACATCTTTTCTAGAAGAGACAAGAAGCAAAAAAAAGGAGACAACAACCTATTCTGTTGTAAAAAGAGATGGAACCCTAGTTCCTTTTAGAAAAGAGAGAATTTTGAAAGCCTTAGAGGCGGCGTTCCGAGATACGAAAAAAATTCCAAGTCCATCACCACTTGATTCTGAAATTACGAAAACCATCGAGCAGATTACCAATCTGGTCGTAAAGCAAGTTCTCAACCTTGCATCCAAAGGGGCCTCTTTAACAGTTGAAGGAATTCAAGATGTGGTCGAAGTGACATTGATGAAAAATTCGCATCATGATGTGGCTCGCGACTACATTATTTATCGCGACAGCCGAAAATTAAAACGGGAAAATTTAGTAACCGGTTTAAAGATCTATCGCCGCGATAAAACAACCCCCACCCGCTTTAATCCGATGAAAATTGCCTCTTCTATTGAAAAGGCATTCCGCGAGGCGAGAAAAATTGAGGAACAAATTCCTGAAGATGTAGTGATGATCGTCAATACACTCACACAAAAAATTGTTCGTGAAATGATCGATTTATCTGCAAAAGGTGACACCCTTTACATCGATATGATTGAAGATCGAATCGAGCGCGAACTGATGAGCGAAAAAATCTTCGATGTTGCCAAATACTACATTATTTACCGGGCTGAGAAAACAAAAGATAACCCACAACAAAGCGCGTCCCTAATCGATGAAACTGGAAATGTTCGACAGTTTGAAATCATTAGTGTCGATCAAACCCGTCTCATGATTAATGAAAACATGCTTCGCACCAAGCTCAAATTTGCATGTCGAAACTTAGAAAAATTGGTTTCAGCAGACGATCTTTTAGAAACGGCGATCATGCAATATTACACAGGGATGAAAGAGCATGAGGTGGATTTAGCCAATATTTTTGCAGCAAAATCCAAGATTGAGAAAGAACCTGCTTACGCGCAGGTTGCCTCTCGTCTCCTTTTAGATAGTATTTATCGAGAAACAATGGGTCTGTCAGCATCTGATCGAACGTTACAAAAAACGCATCGCCAATACTTTAAGAAAACGATTAAGGATGCTATGTCTTATAAACGCCTCTCCCCTAAACTTCTCGATTTCGATCTCGATGAACTAGGCCGTGCAATGGACCTTGAGCGCGATGATCAGTTCTCCTATCTTGGTCTTCAAACTCTCTATGATCGCTATTTCATCCACCATGAACAACGACGCCTTGAAACGCCGCAAATTTTCTGGATGCGCGTTGCGATGGGGCTTGCTTTGAATGAGGGTGAACAAAAAAATCAAAGAGCCATCGAATTCTACAATATCCTCTCCCAGTTTTACTTCATTTCAAGCACACCCACATTATTCAATGCGGGAACGATGCATTCTCAGCTCAGCTCTTGCTATCTCTCAACTGTGATGGATGATCTGCACCATATTTTCAAAGTGATTGCAGATGATGCACAACTCTCAAAATGGGCCGGAGGCATTGGGAATGATTGGACAAATGTGAGAGCAACCGGCGCTCGGATCAAAGGAACCAATGGAACCTCTCAAGGGGTGATCCCCTTCCTCAAAGTGGCAAATGATACTGCAGTGGCGGTTAACCAGGGGGGCAAAAGAAAGGGTGCGATGTGTGCCTATCTTGAGACTTGGCACTTAGATATTGAAGATTTCTTGGAGCTCCGCAAAAACACCGGCGATGAAAGACGAAGAACTCATGACATGAACACAGCCAACTGGATCCCCGATCTTTTCATGAAGCGGGTGAGAGAAAATGGAATGTGGACCTTGTTTAGTCCAAATGACACTCCTGATCTCCACGATCTTTATGGCAGTGCGTTTGAGAGGAGATATGCCGAATATGAAGCAGATGCTGACAGCGGAAAGATCAAACTCTTTAAGCGTATAGAAGCAGTGCAGTTGTGGCGTAAAATGTTGAGTATGCTCTTTGAAACAGGCCACCCATGGATCACCTTCAAAGACCCATCCAATATTCGCTCACCACAAGGACATGTGGGAGTGGTTCACTCCTCCAATCTTTGTACTGAAATCTTGTTGAACTCATCTCAGGAAGAGACTGCCGTTTGCAATTTGGGATCGATTAATTTACCAAAACATACGACAGAAAAAGGACTAGATGAAAAGCAGCTTGCTGCGACTATCGCTTCCGCAATTCGGATGCTCGATAATGTGGTCGATATTAACTTCTATCCAACAATTGAGGCGCAAAATTCGAATCTTCGACACCGTCCAATTGGCCTTGGCATTATGGGATTCCAAGATGCGCTCTACATCCAAAATATCAGCTATGCAAGCCATGATGCGGTACGCTTTTCGGACGTTAGTCAAGAGATGATCTCTTATTACGCAATCTTGGCGTCGACAGAGCTTGCTAAAGAGAGAGGGACCTATGCATCGTATAAGGGATCTTTATGGGATCGAGGGTTTTTACCAATCGATACAATCGAGCTTTTAGAAAAAGAAAGAGGTGTGAAAATCGATTTGGACCGCTCTTCCACCATGGATTGGTCGATTGTGCGCGATGCTGTGAAAAAACATGGAATGCGCAATTCAAACACCATGGCAATTGCTCCAACTGCCACAATTGGAAATATTATCGGCGTCACTGCTTCCATTGAACCGATCTACAAACACCTGTTTGTAAAATCCAACCTCTCCGGAGAATTTACAATCATCAACCCCTATCTCGTTGAAAAGCTAAAAAAACTGAACTTATGGGACGATGAGATGATTGACGATCTCAAATATTTCGATGGATCGATTCGTGAAATTGAGAGAATTCCGCAAGAGGTAAGAAACCTCTTTTTGACCGCCTTTGAAATTGGTCCAGAATGGGTCATTGAGTGCGGAGCACGCCGTCAAAAATGGATCGATATGGGACAATCGCTCAACTTATATCTTGAAGAGCCAAGTGGCAAAAAACTCCATCAAATGTACATGCTTGCATGGGAAAAAGGGTTAAAGACCACCTACTACTTAAGAACCTTGGGAGCGACACAAATCGAGAAATCGTCACTTGATATCAACAAACGGGGCTTACAACCGCGCTGGATGAAAAACAAATCTGCCTCGAGCAATATTGCAGTTGATAGAACAGAAGTTATGCCAAAAGCTTGCACATTAGGAGAAGGCTGCGAAAGCTGTCAATAGGGGAAAATATGAGTCATACAAAAGAACAACAACGTGTAAATGTAAAAGATAAAAGATTGATAAACTGCGTAGCCGTCGATGTAAACCAACTGATGCCCCTCAAATACAAATGGGCATGGGAGCACTATTTAAACGGATGTGCCAACCATTGGATGCCCAGTGAAGTCTCCATGGCAAAAGATATTGAGCTATGGAAATCTGATAAATTATCCTTCGATGAAAGACGCGTCATCATGCGAACACTCGGCTTCTTTTCCACCGCCGAAAGTCTCGTTGGCAATAACATCGTCCTTGCCATCTTCCGCCACATCACAAACCCGGAAGCACGCCAATATCTCCTCCGCCAATCCTTTGAAGAGGCCATCCACACCCACACATTCCTTTACATTGTCGAATCTCTCACACTCGATCAAGGGGAAATTTTCAACATGTACAATGAGATTCCAACCATTGAGGAAAAAGACAAATTCGAGATGGAGCTCACAGAAGCGGTTCTCCAACCCGACTTTACGACAGCAACTTCTGAAGGAGCACAAAAATTTCTCGAAAACCTCATCGGCTACTACATCATTATGGAAGGGATCTTCTTCTATAGCGGCTTTGTGATGATCCTCTCCTTCCTTCGTCAAAACAAAATGATCGGAATCGGAGAGCAGTTCCAATACATTCTCCGCGATGAAACAGTCCACCTCAACTTCGGCATCGACCTTATCAATGGAATTAAAGAAGAGAACCCCCACCTCTGGACACCAGAATTCCAAGCCAATATCATTCAGAAAATCAAAACAGCCGTCGAACTTGAAATCCGCTATGCCGAAGATTGCCTCCCTACAGGCATTCTTGGCTTAACCTCCCCAATGTTCCGCGACTATGTTCAACATATCGCAGATCGCCGCCTTGAAAGGATCGGACTCAAAGCCATCTATCGCTCAAAGAATCCATTCCCCTGGATGTCTGAAACGATCGATCTCACCAAAGAAAAGAATTTCTTCGAGACACGAGTGACCGAGTACCAATCCTCTTCAAACCTCGTCTGGACTTGAGATTGTCCAAGGAAGGAGTCGGCTCGAGTTTGACACCTAACGCCATTTTTAGACCTTCTCACTATGAGAGGGTCTTTAAAAAACGCCAAATATAGCGGATACCAATTTTAAATTTAAGCCGTTTAAGTACAACAGTCTGATCCAGGCACAAGCATTAGAAAATTAACCACCCGCTCGGATGCCTCGCTAGAGAACACAGAGAGCACAGAAAGAACTCTTCTTTTTCTCAGACGAAAAAGAGGAACTCCTGCCGCTATCGCGGCAATTATTAGAGAGCGCCTGTTAGCAGCTCTTCCCTGGAAAAGCTGCCAAAGG
>DAIDIM010000018.1 GCA_027459365.1 Chlamydiota bacterium | reverse complement strand
GTGGATAGCGAGGTCGCGTGAGTCGATGATGAGGATTTCACGAAGGGCAGATAGGCATCGGGAATCGTGATGTTGGAGGAGGGCGAGGCCTGCGTTAATGCGTACTTGAAAATCGGGGGAGTTGGTGAGTTGGGCAAGTGTCTCTTGAGTATCGGTAATTTTGCCAAGGCTAAAGATGGCGAAGAGGTTTTGTTTTTTTGCGAGGTTGATGATTTGATGGACTTCGCTCCGGTCTCCTAGTTGGTAGAGGGCAAGGGCGGAGGCAAGACGGATGGAGTCGGTTGGGGATTGGGCCAGTTTTTTGAGTTTTTGGAGTGAGGAGGAGTCTTTAAGTAAACCGATTGCGAAGATGGTGGCTTCAATTTCGGCAATGTGTGAGTGGGAGAGTTTGCGGCGGAGTTGTGGAAGAAAGTCGTCACGGCCGGTTTTTGCAATGTTGAGGATAGATTCGATGCGCACCTGTGGGTCGGTGTCTTCGAGGAGCCTTTTGAGCGATTGGGTGGCTTCATTTGTTCCGAGGAGTGCGAAAAAGGAGGGGAAGTAGGGCTTGAAGATGGTGGGGAGTCGCACCATGAGTCCTTCGATTTGGCCGACTGCATGTGGATGTTTGCATTTGCACATGTAGAAGGCTGCTTCCATGCGGGTGGAGAGGTAACTGGAGCTCATCGCAACATTCAGGAGGTCGTTGATTTTATCGTCTTCGAGCTCAGTGATGAAATGGAGGGAGAGGAGTTGGACTTGGGGATCAGGGTAATTGAGCCCTTTTTCGAGGATTTCTAGTGAAAGAGCCGACCCTGAAACGCCTGCGCCAAAAAGGGACATGAGAAAGGTTTGCGGGTCATCTGATTGAATCCCTTTTTGTAGCATGATGAGGCCGAGCTGCTGAAGGGTTTCAAAGTCGTATTTTTCGCTCGTGGTGCAATATTGTTGATAGCGCTGGAGAGCGCTTTCGATTTCATTGTTCTGCATGAGAAAGAGGGAGTGCATTTTGATCTCTTCAGATGCAGAGGCAAAGAGCAATGGAAGTAGAAAAAGAAGGAGATGCATTCTTGTAAACTACCAGATATCATTTTTTTAATGAATAGGAGGTACTACGTCCCTTTAAAGATAGGAGAAACCACTGAATCGTAAACGGACACGAGCAAGAAGGGGGGAGATTTTTTCAGAATCCCACTGAAATAAGGGCCAATCTTTTAATTTATGGAGGTGCATACTCCTTTAGTATAACAATATTCTCCGCATTATTTGCGGAGAACATTGCAAGTTCCTGAGGATGAGTGTTTTATTCTCTGCAAAAGATGCTAAGAGGTTTAGTTTGATTTTTTCTTCATTTTCTTTGTTCCGGATTGAATGGGCGAGCTGCGCGTTGTTAGATCAATCCAAATGGGTGAGCTCCAGGCGATGTGGCCATCTTTTTGCTTCACGCGGAGATAGTAATAGATAAAGGGGGATCGGTTTTCTGGTTCGAGGACGATTTGAGAGAGCGGATCCATATCATCATAGGCGATCTCAAAGTGGTCGTCTTTTGCGCTGAATTCTTTGAGGGTCTTTCCATTGCGGATAAGGGTGATTTCAGTGAGGGGCGCGGTTCCTATTGCATAGATCACGATGTGCCGATTGAATTCGAGGCCGGGACGATTTTTCGTATCAATCTCGGCGCCCATGGAAAAGTTTGCAATTTTTAGGCCGACGACAATCCGCTCGCCTGTTGTTGCATAGCAAGATCTTGCTTGCAACGCTTCGATGAGGGAGTAGCGGTTATGCTCTTTTGCGAGAATGGCTGTAAGACCAGGAGAATATTCCGTTTGGTCGTTTTCTGTAAGGCTTTTGAAAATGGCTCTATGGTCACTGCCGCCGGCGATGAAACCGAAACGATGCCCAAGATTTAAAGCTTTGATGATGGATCCATCAGGAGTTTCAGAGATGCCATGACGTGATCCGTTGATGGGTCGTTTGTTCCCTTCTTTCGCTGGACATTCAGAAGAGCCCCAGGCGTTGTAGATTTCGACTACCTTTTCAAATTCAGGATTGAAGTCGGCAAAGTTGTAGCAGGTCTCTTTGCCCATGGTCATCATGGGGATGGAGATCATCTCTTTGGGGTTGTTGGTTTTGTAGATTTTCTTGAGCGAATTATTTTTGGTATCTTTGCGGCGGAGGATAGGCTTATTGTCTTTTGCATAGATGAATTGACGGAGTCCTTCTTCTTTGGGTTCTCCAAGCCAGAGGAATCCTTGGAGCGCGACAAAACGGTCCTCTTCGTTGAATTCTGCTGTTTGCTGTACGATGGATTTCCAAACATCATTGGGTGTCTCTTCTTCGCTTTCAAAGCAGGAGGTGGCAAAGAATTGGAGAGCTTTATCATCGCGCATGTGGCGAAGGAGGGTTTCGATATTGTCTGATGAGTGCATCCGATCTGATTCACCATGGAGAAGGCCCCAGTAGAGACTTAGGCCAGCTTCGGGGAGGCATTTAATGGGGGGTGAGTAGAAGGTCTCTTTCGTTTTTTGGATTTGGAGCTGAATTCGATAGATTCCGGGTTCATTGAAATAGAGATTAGGGAGGGCAATGAATCCAGTTTCCGGGACGAAAAGTTTCCAATTGAGGTTCTCCCGTAGGTATTCGTAGCTAAGTTCAATAAGTGTTCCTGGTGGCGCATTCGAGGTGAGATTGCCATAGATGTCCTCAAAACGGACGATGACATCAAATCTTTTATTCCGATTGACAAGCGAAGGGGCAATGATGCGGAGATTTTTTAGGACATTCCCGCGAACGTCGAGATAGAATGTCTCACTTTCTTTATAGTCCCCTTTCCCTTTCGGATCGATAAAGAGGGTAAAGGGTCGTTTTCTTTGCACCGTTTTTTGGGAGAGATTCCCTTTCTGAGGTTCGTTGCCAATGAGGCTTCCCATATGAATGGTGAGGGTATCGCCCGGTTTTACTTCCGTTGGAAGGGTAAATTCATAGGAGGTGGTCTTTTTTTGTGGATGCTCTACTACTGTTGCAGCAAAGATTTTCCCTTCTGCTTCGGCCCAGATGATGTTCTCTTTTTTCTTTAGATTGGTTTGAGGGAGCTGCCATTCCAGTTCGCTACCGTGGCTATCGAGATCAAAGCGGAGCTTTGTCCCTTTTGGCAGATGGTTGGCTGTCGTGTAGACGAATTTCCAATGGCCAATGGCTCCAGCTAATGCAGCATTCGGTTCACATACACAGATCGATCGACGCATGAATACTCCCTTTGGAGTCATTTTGCCGAAGTTTTCTTTGTTTTAGAAGGAAAAAATCATTTTGATGTGATAATTTATTGACGGTTTAGTCATCGGCGTTTTTTTGACGGGGAATGATTTTGATTTTTTTGATGGCCCGTTCGTTGGAGGAGATCACTTCGAGGTCGAATTGGTCGTGAGAGAGGCGCCAGCCTTTGCTTGGAATTGTGCCTGCACAGTGGTAGACATAGCCGCCGAGGGTTTCGTATTCTGGATGGGTGGGTATGTGGACGCCGATTTGGGTTTCGATATCGAGAAGGGTCATTTTGGCATCGATGATCCAGCCTCCACCGGGTAGTTCTATGAATTGATTTTCTTCGCCGATATCGTATTCATCTTCGATTTCTCCGACCAGCTCTTCGAGAATGTCTTCGATGGTAACAATGCCTTCGGTCCCTCCGTATTCATCGACGACGATGGCCATGTGAATTTGCTTACTTCGGAATTCTTGAAGGAGTTGGGAAACATTTTTATTTTCTGGCGAGTAGAGGACTTGTTTGGCGATGGTTTCAAGGGGCGCGTCGAGGTTTTGATCGGGATTTGCATAGCATTTAAGGAGGTCTTTGTAGAGGGCAACGCCAATGATGTGGTCGAGATTCTCTTTGTAAATGGGAATTCGGCTATAGTCCTCTTGCGCAAAAAGTCGGGTTGCATCGCGGATGGTTGTCTCTGCTTTTAAGGAAAAAAGATCAATGCGGGGTACCATGATCTCTTTGGCTACCCTTTCTTTAAAGTTGATGAAAGAGCTAATCAGTTTTTGGTCAGATAAATCCAAATTGTACTGGAGTTCAGATTCACGAATCATTTCGCGAATTGGCGTCTTTGTAGCAATGTCTTCTAGACCCAGTTTTTGATGGAGAATTTTGGCAATGCGAACAAAAGGGATGCTGATTGGAGAGAAGAGGCCAATATAGAAGAGGGCTGGAGGAAAAGCGATTTTTAATGCGAGCCGACTTTTTGTCACGGCAAAGGTACGGACGATAAAATCGAGAAAGATTGATATTCCGACGATTAGGCAACTTGCAAGGAGTAGAGGGGCAAAATCTGGGATGATTTCTTGGAGCGATCTTCTAATGGATGGATAAGCAGAGAAGAGAAAGAAAAAAAAGAAAATCGCATAGAGGAGTTGTGTGATTTGCTTTGAAAGGGAGATGGAGAAAATGAGATTTTCCCAAGTAGCGAATAGACGAATGATTTTTTTGGACTTATGCCGTCCAAGCTGAATCAGGGCTGTATTGCAGACGGTGAGCAGGAGTGAGCCAATGAGAAAGATGATGGTCAAAAAAGGGGTGTCTAAAAAAAAAGTGCTCACAATAACGAGTCTATGTGATCCATACATTTTTTTTCCATTCGGCGCATCTTTTGTTTTGAGGAGGTGTCTAAATCATCATAGCCAATGAGATGCAGGATTCCGTGAACCACGTAAAGGATGGTCTCTTTTAAGGGATCGAGATTGTGCTTTTTTGCGTACTCGATTGCGACGGCAGGACAAACAAAGATCTCTCCAAGATGATCTTTGTCAAAAGGAAAGGAGATGCAGTCGGTTGGGGTAGGATCATTAAAAAATTGCAAATGGAGTTCAGTAATAGTTTGAATAGAGGTAAAATAGATAGAAATCTCTTTGCAATCGATTTGCAGAAACGAAAATATTTTTTTGACAATTTGGGAGATTAGGCGCTTCCTGATGGGAAGCGCACTTTGGTCATTATATATGTTAAGCTGAAGGGGTTTTTGGGAGGTTGGTGACTTTTGTATTTTTGCCATCTACCCATTTCCCAAGCTTGCGGAGCACTTCGATGCGCTCAAAACGCTTTAAAACATTTCTTTTTTGGCCTGTATTTCCTGATTTCCCGTAGCTAGAATGTCGTGTCATGATTACCTTACCTTTGGAATAAATCGTTTTGTGAGGGCTTCGAGACCATTTTCATGGACTTTATATCCGAATTCTAACTGATCTTTTTTAGGTCCTGTTTTCTGAGCTATTGGGCGGCGTCTGCGGTGAGACACTGCTCTTCGTTCACCTTGTTTGCTCATGCGTGTCATAATTATCCCATTTCTCTTGTGGTTAAGCGAAGATTATAATGCCATATTGATTTATTTGGCAAAAGGAAAACCTCATAGAAAGACGATATAGAGACGTAACTAACTCTTTCTTATGAATTTACAAACTTGACGCAATATTGCGTCAGGAATTGTTCTCTAATGTTTAATTGTTTACGATTTGGCTTCGATGAGGAAATGGGCTGCTTTGTAGGCGTCAAAGCGGAGGGAGGAGAGCTTGCTTTTGTTGGGGTTGGTGAGGTCTTCAAATTCATAGATGATACGAAAGGGGCTATCGATCAGGAGGGGGGTAGGGCAGAGGTTAAAGGCGACCCTTGCCTGATTCACATTATTTTTTGTTTTAGTGATGGCTATAAAGTCTTTTGTTGGTTCATCGCTGATGATGTGGGGGAGGAAGCTTGTTTCTGGATACTTCCAGAGAAGCTCGTCGACAAATTCTTGCGCTTTGGTGTCTTCGACGAGGATGAGGAAAGGTTCTTGTTTTTCGAAGTGGGCAAATGCCGTTTGACAAATGCATTTGATTTTCGAGCTTGAATCACGCACCTGAAAGAAGATGACTCGGTTCATTTTTTTTCTGTTTCCTGACCATATAGCATGCCACAGGAGACGAGAAATTTCACAGATTCTTCTGTGGTCATCGCAACTTTTGGTGCATCTTTTTCTGGAACAAAGAAGAGAAAGCCAGAAATAGGATGGGGAGCTGTAGGCATAAATACGGGGATGAGAGTTTCCTTCACTTTTTTTTGAATTTCATCTGCAACTTCTCCTACTTGAAACCCTAAAGCATAGGAAGGGGCATAGGGAAAAGGGGTGATGACGGGGGATTTGAAGGTTTTTTTTCCGTCGGTTGAAAATAGGGCGGAAAAAATGTCTTTGCTTATTTTGTAAACGGTTTTAATGAGAGGGATTCGAGAAATGAGTCGGTTGCTGAATTCGAGAAACTTTTTCATGATGATCCCCCGCGCCAATATACCTAAAAATAAGATGAAGAAAAAAAGGAGAATGAGGCTGAAAATACGAGATACTGGGAGGGCGATTTGTTGTGGAATTTGGAAATGAAAAGAGATCTCGATTTTGTAGATGATTGCATCGACAATTGAGACAAAGGGCGCTGTGAAAAAATCGATTAGAAACACGACGATCATGATTGTTAACGCAATGGGAAGTAGGACAACAAGACCTGTAAGTAGATGTTTTTTCACGATTTAGCTCCAGGTAGTATTACTGCGCATGAGAGTACATATTTAAACGCCTCTTCTGTTTTCATTTCGAGATAAATCAACTGATCTTTCGGGATCATGATTAAAAATCCGGTCATTGGATTCGGTGTTGTCGGAATAAAGACGGAGACTAAGGAATTGGCGGCGGTATTTGAGCAGGCGTCAGGCGCTGGACTTGCGATCATACCGATGCTGTAGCACTCTTTGTATGGAAAAGGGACTAAAACGACCTGCTTAAATGAATCGCCAGTTGATGTAAAAAGGGAAGAGATGATTTGTTTGGAGGTTTTATACACTTTATTGATGAGCGGAATGCGATAAAGAATGCGGTCACCCAAGTTAATTAGGCTGTGGAAAAAAAATTTGCGAGCGATGAGTCCTAGCATGATTGTGAAAAGAAAAAGGCCAATGAGGATGAGGATTTGACTGATCGCTTGAATCCCTTGTTCGGAGGTGATGATCCCCATTTTCGGTAATTGCATTAGAAGATGGGTTACGATTCCCATAAAAGGTCTTGTTAAAAAACGGACGACGATCACGATAAGCCAAATCGTCACCGCGAGTGGCAGAAGAGTGACAAGACCTGTAAGAAAAATTTTTTTCATTTTTTCTTATTTTTGATATGGATTTTCTTGGTTTCGGATGCTTTTGCAAGTTGAAGGGAAACTATAACTATACCATCCTCATATGTTGCTTGAGGTTCTTGTTTTTCGTCTGTTTGGGAGGGCAAAACAATCGAATACGAATATTTTCGAGTCGATGTTCGATACATTTTTTTCTTTTTCTCTTCCTCTTTGGCCTCTCCTTTAATCCATAAAGTGCCACGATTCATACTGATCTCAATATCATCAGCGTGAAGTCCCGGCATTGGCGCTTCAACATGAAGTTGGTTATTTTCCTCGTAAATCCGAATTCCTCTATTTTCACCCTCTTCATCATTTTCCCAATTTGGCAAAAGATCCCAAGCACGATGGAAACGTGAGAAGAATGGCTCTGAATTATTCCTAGACATAGTTCACCCCTTTTATAGAAGATATTCTTTAGTAAATGTTTTTTTGTCAAAGCTTGAGTTTTATCACATTTCTTCTTATACTGTCTGCCTAAAAAAAATAGGGATAAATATGAATACAAATGTAAATCCAGTAGTTCGTGAACATGCCTTTGACTTTTTTTGGGAAAGTGCAACTGGACAGGAAACAGCTTCTGGTAATAAAACTGTGAATGCTTACTTTGTGAAAACGGAGCAGATGCCTAAAAAAAATTGGTCAGAGTGGTCATCTGAGCAATTTCAGACAGGTCTAGGAGTTGCAATTCAGAATTTAGTTTCAGGAGTCATTATTGGATTGGGGCAGATTCTCATACAACTGGCGACAGATAAAGTTACGGGAAGTTCTCCAACAAATGAGCCCCTTAACACAGACGATCAAGAACTTAAAATTGCAATGGTGACTCAAGACTGCAATGCAATCCTTGAAACTGATGGAAATATTAAAAAGAGTGTGCTTAAAGTATTAGCGAAGGCCGAAAAGAGCGAAACAAACAATTATCCGGCCTATTTAACAGGAGTTGCTACTTGCAGGCATGAGCGGATGAAAAAAAATAATGGAAATACTCCTTAGCTGTCAGGATTTATCGAAGAGTTTTGGCTCTAGGATTTTATTTCAAAACATCAGTGTGAATATTTTCTCACGCGATCGGATTGGCCTTATTGGGTTAAATGGGAGCGGGAAATCGACATTGCTTAAGATCTTGGCAGGTCTTGAAAAAGGAGATACAGGGATTATTTCTCCAAAAAGGGGATTGAAGATCGGCTATCTCCCACAAGACTGTATCTTCCCAGATGAGAGTCTGAAACAGATTTTAATGAATGTTTTAGCTCATTTGCCTGAGTATGAGGCGGAGAGACTTGCTGAGACTTGGTTGAGTCGTTTAGGATTTGCAAATGGTGAGATGTCTGCCACATCTCTTTCGGGTGGTTGGCGCAAGCGCCTTGGACTTGCTCGTGAATTGATTTTATCGCCTGATATTCTGTTGCTTGATGAACCGACAAATCATCTGGATTTAGATGGTGTTCTTTGGTTAGAAAAGTTTCTGGGCAGCCAAGATTGTACCTATCTGGTTGTCAGTCACGATCGTTATTTCATTCAGCATGTTGCCAATAAAATCATTGAGATCGATCGGGTCTATCCGTCAGGTCTTTTATCGCTTGATGGGTCTTATGAAAACTTCTTGTCTAAAAAAGGCGAGTTTATTCAAGGACAGATCAACCAAGAAAGATCGCTTGCAACAAAAGCGCGTCGAGAAACTGAGTGGTTGCGGGCAGGAGTTAAGGCACGGACAACAAAGTCGCAAGCGCGCATTGATGAAGCGCATGAGATTCTGGATGCGCATGCAGATGTGAAAAGTCGCAATACGAAAAAAATTGCCGGGATTGGCTTTTCTGCAAGTGAAAGAGAAACCCGAAAGCTGGTTGTTGCGAAAAATATCAAAAAAGAGCTCGGGGGAAAGGTTTTATTTCAGAATTTGGACTTCACCTTATCGCCTACTTTACGCTTAGGTCTTTTGGGTCCAAATGGTTCTGGGAAAACCACTTTATTTCGTTTGATTGCTGGGGATTTAGAGCCTGATTTAGGGACAATCAAGAGAGCTGAAGGGTTGCAGATTGTCACTTTTGATCAGCACCGAACGGAGCTGCCGATGGAGATGAGTTTGCGCGAGGCCCTTTCTCCAAAAGGGGATTATGTCGATTTTTGCGGACAAAGAATCCATGTAAATGGATGGTGTAAGAGGTTTTTATTTTCTCCCGACATTCTGGAGATGCCGATTGGGCAATTATCTGGAGGCGAAAGGGCGCGCATTGCAATTGCCCATCTAATGCTTCAAAAAGCAGATGTTTTACTCTTAGATGAACCGACAAACGATTTGGACATTCCGACACTCGAGGCATTGGAGGAGAGTTTAATGGAGTTTCCGGGGGCTGTTGTCTTAATTACGCATGATCGGTGCATGATGGATAGGGTCTGTAATTCGATCCTAAGTCTAGGCGTTCCGCACCATGTATATGCCGATTATCATCAATGGGAAAAAGCCCAAAAAATGGGCACCAGCCAACAAAAAAAAATAGAATCAAAAAAAGCGATTCCAAGAGGAACAAAAGATCTCGATGCAATTGTTAAGAAGATTGAAAAGGGAGAACAGGCTCTGAAAGTCTTGACCTCTCGATTAGAAGAGGTTTCTGCAGATCCGATGGAACTTGAAAAAGTATGCAAGGAGATAGCTTTGACAGAAACACAAATCGAGCAGCTCTATCTTCGCTGGGAAGAACTCGATAATCGATGACTATTTTTCTTTATGCATTCTCGCTTCTTGTTCGATAAATGTGATGATCTCTGTCTTGATCTTGTGCAATGTACCGAAAACGTCAGAGAGAAAGCCTCCTGCTTCTTGTCGTGTATTCTCGAAGCAACGGGTAACACCATCGCGATTTGTATTGTCCAGTTTTTGCTCAAGAACCTTCGGATCTGTAAACTCATTCACTTTGTAATTATACATATCAGTTGCAAAAATTCGTCTTGTGTGTTGAGCTACTTCAAAACGATCTTGATTTGGGAAATCAAATTCCAAAAGTTGCACTTTGACATAGGGAACGTCGACTCCGCAACCGAGATGCTTTACGCCGACGTGTGTGACAGGATCACCCCAATTTCTAAATATTTGTAATATAATGGGGTCTTTCTCCCGTTCATCTTCCCGCACAGTCTTTGCAAATTGATCAACAACTTCAGCATTGATACTCGGATTACTATAAAAGATTGCATGCTTAACACGAGCATGATGAACGGCAACAAAATATTGGGCGTGAGCGCCCCCTAGACTATATCCGCACACATTCACTTTTTGGCCAGGCGCTCGAAATTTTCGATCGGCCATCAAATGTAAAAATAGCTTCTCTGAAGCACGCCATCCCCTTTCTCCAAGATAGAAATCTACATCGTTTTGCATTGAGCTGAACGCATGTGCTTTGAGTGGATCTGGCTCAGTACATCGAAATACAATTAAGGGAAGTTGGTCTGGCACGTCTGGGTCTGGCGTTAATGCATAACTAAATAGACCATCATTTGCTATCTTGCGATAAACCGTATATGTGACAATCCCTTTATCTGTTCGTAAAGGGATTTTTGTCCCTTCTAAGAGGTCATAACAAATCTTTACTTTTACCAGATGTTCTAAATCTGCATTCAAAGAATCGTTTAATAATTTGCGGTTTTCTCTTATCTCGCAAAAATTGTGTGCCCAGGGGGAGACACTGTGTTCTGAGGAAGAGGCAGTGATTTGATCTGTTGAGGTTTGCTCTTCAGGTGTTTTTTTAGGCATAGGAGGAATATCATCTGTTGCAGCGAGTAATTTCGGTTGTGTACTAGGTCCCATAGAAGGAATTAAAATATTATTTGCTGTAGTTTTTATCTTATAGTCATGTTCCCTTGCAGTTTTATAAAGATGTTTATTGATCATTAGTAATGGTGAAGAAATATTTTCTACAAAATCTATTATAGCATTTGTTATTCCAGACATAATAATAACCTACAAAATTAATAGGTTAATTATACACTATTTTAGTTATTATATAAAGCCTGGAGAGCCTAATTTCCATTTTATAGAAGCAATCGTAAAAGGAATGAGTATAGGTTTTTTTATAATCTCTCTGATGGCTCTCGCTGCTTCTCGAAGAGTTGCTCCAGAGCCGATATAGTCATCAAAGAGGAGAATGGGCCCATCGGGGAGTCTCCCCTTAGCTCTCATTTTTTTATGAACGTTTGCATGTCGTTGATCATTATTGAGCAGTTCGCCCTGTCTTTTCTCAGGAATTTCTTGGCGACGACGAGGCCAGGCTCAAGAACCCCGACTTTCTGCTCTATCCGCGCTGCGCCCCGAACCTCGTCGT
>DAIDIM010000218.1 GCA_027459365.1 Chlamydiota bacterium | reverse complement strand
GCTTACAACTGATTCTATAATAAATGGCAATTATAAGAAAATTTTTAATTTACAGCGATACCCAGAAAATGGGAATGCGCCCCTTGGGAAAGGCCCTGAGAGCTTGGAAAGAAGAGTCACGGGTACCCCATCATTTTTAGCCAGTCTTGCTATATCCCCTGAACAAATACACATATTAGAATCAGGGAATTAAATAAAAAAAAGCAGAGGAAGAAATACTCAAATTAGTAGAGATTTTCAATTTGGCTTGAAAGGAAATCATAGTTTTATTCCATTCACTGCCGAAGAAGGAAACGACCTCTATTCAAGTTTGCGTCTAGTATTGGAATCCAGAAATGTTATTTTTGCTGAAGTAAATGGTCATATCGTTGCCGGAACCATTTTCTTACCCGACTACAATCACCTCATAATGAAGATGAATGGTAAACTATCGCTGTTAAATATTTTGACGATTCTAATGCGAAAAAAGAAAATACTACGTGGCCGACATTTTATATTCGGTATCCTCCCAGAATATCGAAGTGGTCGCATCCTGCTTCTTTTATGTAATGAAATATTCAGTCGATATTATAGAGATTCTCATTTTCAAGAGTCTGAAGCGAGTTACATTTTAGAAAATAATCATTCGATGATAGAGATTTGTGAGATTTTAAACGCCAAAATCTACAAAAAATATCGCGTTTTTGAAAAACAGATCTAAAGGCGATGAAAAAACTGAGAGATTTTGCGATGCAATGGGTAGAGATATCTAAAGAGCACCGGCACGAGAAATAAACTGGAAAAGATCGCGACAATCACTCCTCCAATAATTGCATAACCGAGAGGAAATTGGACGGCTGAATATTCGTTCCAGCTGATGAGGATTGGAATGGTTGTTAATAACAATCCGATGCTTGTCATCAAAATAGGCCGGATACGTTTGACTGATGCTTCATAAGCAGCCTCAGCGGGAGTTGCTCCTTGAGCCACCCGATCTAAACTAAAAGAGAGCATGACGATCGCATTTTTGGCTGCCACACCAACTGCAAGCATGGTCCCTAACTGGGACAACCCATTGCTTGGACTATGCATGATAAATAAGCCGAAGATACTTCCGATGATAGCAAAGGGAATCGCCAGAAAAATCGTAAAAGGTAGAGTCAGAGATTGAAATAAAATGACCAAAATGACAAAGAAGATCAAAAAATTCATATTTTTAAATTTGGGAAGCAAAGCATTCAAGTCCTGATCCGCTTTTGATCCGGCAGTCCATCCTAAAGATATGCCTTGCGGTAGAGGAACCTCTTTCTTTGTTAATTGTTTGATCCAATCTATTGGATTCGATATTTGTGCAGTCTTGGGAATGTTGCCGGTAATCTCCACTAAATATTCCCGATTTTTTCTTTTTATACTTTTTTTAGTTGCAGTGTTTTCAGTTGTCGATATCTTCTGAAACGGAATTGGCATATGAGTAAAATTGGGTACAAAACCTGTTTTTTCTACTTCTTGAAAATTTTGGTAGCTGTTTGTACTTTTAATGGCGAGTGCTGATTTCCAAACACCGGATTTATTGGCAAAAGGGATTTGAATCTCATGAATCTCTGTTCCGTTGAGCAAGGTGTTCATTTCATTGAAAAAAGAAGAGGCATCCACCGCAAGGTGGCTCATCCACTCATTGTTCATTTTAAAAGAAAGTAAATGCTGCAATGTATGATCTGAATCAACAAGGTTTGTAAATTGATGTTTTTCTAGGAATTTGTCAAATAGCTTGTCTGAGTAGAGGGAAAGTTCATCCATATTATTGCTAGATAATTCGACTCCAAACCTTGCGTGATAACCGATTTCAGGAATTATATTGTTCATAATATAATATTTTTCTAAGTAAGGGCTATGCATAGAAGCCCATTTTTTTGACAATAGCTCTGCAAACTCTTTCGGCGTAATGCCTGTTTTTGAAAGCATCTGTATGAATATAGTATTTTGCCCTTTATCCACCCTCAATCCAATATTTTGAATTTCAGGATATATTTTTTTTAACTCGAGACTAATTTCAGATACTCTGTCTAATTGTGTTTTTAAGGAAGGGCTTGTCGCTATCGTTTCGTGAATTTGGATATTGCCAACAGGAATATCGATCTCAGTATCAACAGGAACTTTTCGTGAGATGATTACACCGACAAGGATCAATCCCGCTGCTATTATGGAGATCATCAAAGGTCTATGGATGGGAGATAAGTATTTTGCAAAATCGAAGTTCCTGTGTTTTCTCGTTGTTTTTTTTAAAAAATGGGCACATAAAATTGGCGCTAAGGTCAACGCTTCGACTAAGCTAAATGCTAATGACGCAAATAACACAATTCCAAAATCTTGCAGATATTGTGTCGAACGACTGAGTGTTATGATCAATAAAGTCGTAGCAATACCTAATATGATACAAGTGGTCCCGACAAGGGGCTTGATCATTTCTTTCACTCCGTGCCTTGTAGCTTCTAAAGGAGATAGCCCTTTTTCCAAATAGGTAAAGATATTTTCTCGAACGATAATGATATCATCGATGATTAATCCAACAGAGATAATTAAAGCTAAAATAGTATAAAGGTTAATCGTTAACCCCATCATATTCATCACGATAAAAGTGCCACATATAGAACAGGGAATTGAGGAGAAAGTAACTAAAACAGACTGGAAATCTTTAAAAACAAGCCAGATCAGGGCAATAGCTATCACTGTAGCAAAACAAAAATTCAGGATAAAGTCATCCATCATTGGGATGAGATTTGGTTCACGATTAAAGAGGTATGTAAAAGAGACGGAAGGAATGTTTAATTCGCGCAATTTTTGAGGAAATGCTTTCTCAATTGTTAATTCACTGGAATATGGCGCAGAATAAATTTCAAATAATATACAAGGTTTCCCATTATAGAATGCATATGTAGTCGGATCTGTTAGTTCCTCTCGTACTTCGGCTAAGTCATGTAAGGTAACAACAGATCCACTTGAGATCAGATGTATCGGTATCCGCTCGAGGTCTTTTAAAGATGAAAATGGCCATTGGATTGCAAAGGACATTGGATTATTGATTGAGACGTTATTAGTAAAACTTTTTAGCTGTGCGACGATATCGGTTGCCGAAATTTGTCGTTCTTTCATTTTTTGTGTGTCAAGAAGGACAGTTGCCTGTTTTTGCCTATATCCAATGATTTTTGCTTCAGCTACCTCCGGAATTTGTTCAAAGTGCGGTTTGATGACATTGATTGCTAAATTAGATAGCTCGGGTTCCGACAAATCGGAAGTGGCAGCAATTGTTAGGAGAGGGCTGTTTCTCCGCCTGATGCTTTCAATGACTGGAATCGTCACATCACTTGGCATATTCGGACGCGCTTGATTGAATGCTAGAAGCACCTCTTCAAATGCATCTATTTCGGCCTTGTTCGATTGATACTCAATCGTGAAACTACTCATACCTGCCTCTGTTGTCGAGTAGATGTTTTCAACTTGTGATAGATATCTAAAAAAAGAATCTTCTAGAGGTTTAGTCACTCTGTCAAAAACGATTTCCTTAGAGTATCCGTTATAGGTTGTAGAGACATTGAGAGTAATAAAGTTTTCATCGGGGAAAAAAGATACAGGTATAGCTAAAAAAGCTTTGATTCCCCAAAAAATAATGAAAGCCCAAACAAGACAAAAGATAAGCGCGTGCCGAATCGAAAAATCAACGAGTCTCATACAGCCTCATATCGAGGATGATATTCGTGATTTTTTGGAATACATCGAGAAGTTCGATTTTCGTATTTTGATAATCTGCTGCTGCAGAGGTGACATTAAAAAAGGAGGTTAAACCCCGCTCAAAATCAACTTTTTGATTTTCATATCTATCTCTTTGGATTCGCCCGTAATCAAAAAGGATTTTTAACATTTTTTCATTATCTTTGAGCGATACTTGAAGACGGTCCCATTCCTGGTTGTGTTCAAATTCCATCCGTCTCAAGTTTTGATCTAAAGAAAAGGAGCTCCGTTTATAGGAACGGATGACCGATCGAATCTTTACTGGTGATAATGGAATCACAAGTTCAAAAAGAATAGAACCTTGCCAAGAAGGATGTGTTACTGAGTTATTTAAAGAACGTCCCAAATCAGATGCATTTCCCTGAGCTCCGACAAATCCCTTGATATTGCATTCTGGAAGAAGATCATTTACATCAATAATATTTTGTTCTTTTTCACTTTCGATTTCTTCCCTTTGAGCCAGTAGATCGTTTCTCTCTCCTTTGAATTTCGGTGCATACGAAGAGATCATTTCTGGTGTAAGGGCTAATAATTGTTCTTCGACACTGGATGAAGAAATTCCTCTTAAAGAGTTAAAAGACAAAGCAACCGCCGTTTCATTTTCTACAGCCTTTTTATATTCGACTTGTGCGTACATGGCAATGGATCTTGCTTGCAGCATTTCTGCCTCTGAAGCAATAAAATTCCCCTTTTTTCTCTCTATATAAGACAATAAAATATTGCTTTCATCCAAAATCTCCTTGCGAATATTCACTAATGCCCGAGCAATAGTGAGCTGCCAGTAGTTTTTTTCAGCATCGATCAATGCTTTTTGTAACTTATATCTTTCTTGATAAGCAAGGCTCCGGAAATGGTGTTCAACTTGTCGAGCTTTCGCTCTGTCACTTTTTCCGAAGCCGTTTTTCCAGAGGTGTTGTTTTAGAGCAAGTCCTTGCGTGCTAGACCATGTAGATATAGGAGGAATAAGAGAGCCCAACTCAGATACGGTTTTTGAAATGAAAGTTTCAATTGGCAAATCGAGGGAAACATTCAATAAAATGTTATTTAAGTTTGATGGATGGGTAATCAGTTTAAAGAAATTAGAACTAGTACCTAACTCCCACTCCAATCCAAAATCTGTTTTTTGCTCAACACTTGCTTTGTACGTTTGGTTGATCAGGTTTGCATGATTTAAAAAGATCGGAAAATAGGGAACTAACTGAGGTTGCTGCGTAACTATGGCCTGCGCTGAAGTTTTGAAGAAAGGGACAAAATTAAGGGATCCACGAATGGATTGAGTAAAATAGCTGTTTTCTTGTTCTTCATAAGATGAGATATTTTGATTATTTCTCTCCACTTGAGCCAGATAATTCTGTGGATCGAGCAATGTTTCTCCATACAAAGTACAGAATAAGAAACAAAAAATTCTAAACACTATTCATCCAACATTATTATGACTTAAAATTTTTTTATAGTGACCAGACTTAAATTATTCAAGTTTTTTATACTGGAGAAAATTTTTTTTAAAAAAATCTAGTTTTTTGTTCTAATTAATTCATCTACAATTAGATAGCTCAATTACTGGGAAAAAAAATGGGGCTTATCTATAATCTCGATATGATCTCGACAATCTGCAATTTGTGATTTAAAATGACAGCAACAGCGAACCCCATTCGTAAAATTTTTAGCCGCTTTTTCCCACGTAAATACATGGGGCGAGAATCAGATCCCCAAGAGTGGAATGTCTTGAACGAGACGCAAAAAAAAGAGTTGGCGTTCTATAAACTCTCTCAAGGGGAATTCGCTTTGCTGCAGGGAAATTTGGCCGCTTTACCTCTTTTTGAGGAAGCAGCGCAGTTGGAGCCAAAAAATCCTCAAATTTGGTATCGCCAAGGCCTTGCCTTTTTTGAATATGGATCTGAAGAGGGGAAAGAGAAAGCGCTTCTTTTAGCAAGTAAACATTTTAAGTTTGCAACACAGTTAGATCCTCTTTTTTTTGAAGCATACATTGCTTGGGGGAATACTTTTTTACAACTTGGCATATGTCATGAAGAACACCACTATCTCATCGATGCCCGTGAAAAGTATCAGAAAGCACTTACCCTCGCATCCAATCAGTCACAAGATATTTTAGCAGAACTTTATTGGGATTATGGAAATGTCTGGATGGAAATTGCTGCCCACTCAGGTGAGGCTTGCGATGTCCGTTCGGCCATCGATGCACTACAAACTTCCTATCAAATGCAAAAGAAGCAATCGCCTGAGTTTCTTCACGATTGCGGAAAAGCGCACCTAGAGATGGGATTGCTCGTTAACGACTCTTCGCTACTTACACAAGCAGTCCAATACTTTTTGCAATCGGTTCAAATCAATCCAAATTACGATGAAGGATGGATCTCACTCGGCGAAGTCTATTCTCAGCTCTACATCAATACAATGGATGACCGTTATGCTGCGAAAGCCTCCCAATGTTATGGGCAGGCAGTGAAACTTTCAGCACAAGATGCAGATACATGGATTCATTGGGCGCAAATCCTAGGTGAAGTGGGAAGGATCAATCAAGATATTCGCTCTCTTCGCCAAAGTATCGAAAACTGCGCGCGCGCATTCCTTTTGGATGCAAAAAATCCATTGATCATCGCGCAATGGGTCGAGTCGCTTTCTTATTTAGGCTTGGCAAGTAATCGGCTAGATTTATTGATTGAAGCAGAGAATAAAATCATCAAGGCAACAGATCAAGAAGATGATCCTGATCTTTGGCACGCTTACGGCGTATGCTTGATGTGCTTAGGGAAATATTACGAAGATGGCGAATTCTATGACATGGCCATTGAAAAACTTCAATACGCTCTATCCATCGATCGGACAATTGCCGAACATTGGCATACACTCGCCCGAGTTCATAAATATTATGCTGATCTCACAGATCATGACGATCTTCTCGAAAGAGCCAATCGCTTTTTTGCAAGAGCAATTGACCTAAAACCGTCATGCCCTTCTATTGTCTTCGATGCAGCTTGCTCTTTATTGCGCTTTAGTGAATTAACAAGAGATCTCGGCAGTCTTGAACTTGCCATACAACATTTTGAAATGCTACTCACTGCCCATAAAGAGGTGATTATCCATCACCCTGAGTGGCTTTATTTCTATGCAATATCGCTTGAGTGGCTAGCCGAATTTAACCTTGAAGAGGCTCCCCTTTTCCGTTCTCTTGAAGTGTATTCACAGGTACTTCTCATCGATCCCGATTATCCAGGCATTCACTTGTCAATCGCACTTCAAAATATGCACCTTGGAATCATCTTAAGTGATGCTGAATTCTTTAAAAGAGCCCTCCACTTCTTCCGCCTTGCTGCGCGTCAAGAAGAAGATGATGACCAAATCTGGCTTGAGTGGGGAATTTGCTTAATCCATCTTGCTCAATCGACACTTGGCCTAGATGTTTCAGAGCAGCTTTATGCAGACGCCGAGCAAAAGATCCTACTTGCAGGAAGACTTGGCAACCTATCAGCATACTATACGCTGGCCTGCCTCTATTCACTCTTAGGGCGGACAGATGAATCGATGCAATTGATCCGACAATCTCTTTCTTTAAAATCGCTTCCCCCAATCGAAGAAATTCTCGAAGATGAGTGGCTAGAAGCAGTACGTGCTACGGAAAGCTTCGGACTATTCATCAACGAGCTCGAAGCCAAATTCCAAGCTCGCGAAGAGTGATTTGGACCTATTCCAAAGGTAGACCTCTGGTTTCGACGCGTGCGATCACTGTAATCATCGCTCCGATCAGGCAGAAGATTCCGATCATAGCCATCGTAGTTTGAAGACCATAGAGATGGTATGCCATGGGAAGGAAGAGAGCGCTAAGAGTTGCCCCTATTTTCCCGCACGCAGCGGCAAAGCCATGTCCAGTTGCCCGAAGACGTGTTGGAAAGACCTCTACAGGCAATAAAAAAGTCGTTGCGTTGGGTCCTAAATTGACCATCAAATTGAATAGGCTAAATCCAATAATCAATGCCATATCTCCCGCTTTCATCCCTAAAATTGCAATGAGTCCGGTTCCAACTGCCATTCCAATAAAGCCGAGAATTTGTAATTGGATTCTTCCGCGACATTCAACAAGCAAAATATTTAAAATAAAACCAATGATTAAAAATAGATCTGCAAAAGCAGTCATGATATCTGATCTGAAGTCAGCTGCAAGATATCCTCCTGTATGAATTACAGAAGGAACTAATAAATTCACCAGAATCAGAGGAGTAAAAAGTCCAATCCCATAAAGAGCTATATCCACAAAAAGCCAAGGTATTGTTGTGAGAAGTGTTCGCATACGAAATTCAGGCCGAAATAATTCAAAAAAATGGCTTTTTTGAGGAGCCTCTTCCGTTATTTTAGATGGAGGAAGTTCTTTTGTTCCAATTAACCATTCGAGGTTTGCTTTGGCGTCTTTAATACGCCCCTTTCTTGCTAGCCAGCGAGGACTTTCTCGAAGCGAAGTGCGTAGAAGAAATAAGACGAGAGCTGGAAACTTACACGAGAGAACCATCATACGCCAGCTAAGCTCAGAAGGATTTACTAAAAGAATCAATGAGCAAATGACCGCGGCTAAAGTCATTCCGATTGCCTGAAAACTAATCGCACCTGTCAACCATTTTCCGCGCGTTTTTCGAGGCATGATTTCCGCAACAAGGGAGGCACAAATCGGATATTCTGCACCGACAGATATTCCTTGAAGAAAACGGAAGAAAATCAAAATCTCAGGACTCCAAGCAATGGAACATAAAATCGACGTGATTGACAGAAGAGCCATATCAAATAGTAAGACAAGACGTCTTCCAAACCGATCTGATATCACACCAGATATAATCGCTCCGGGCACGGCCCCCAAAAAAGCTGCTGCTGCAAGAATCCCTGCAAAAGTTGATGAAAAAATTCCAAAATAGGATTGAATCAATGGCAGGGCTGCGCTCATGATAAAGAAATCGTAACCAGTCAGAGCAATCCCAGCTGATGCAAGCGCCCACATCCGAATACGATGTGGGGTAATCGGAGATTCATCGATTGCTATATTGATCGATTCTCGAATACTCATAACCTTTGGATGTTCATGTTCTGTTCGTAACTCAAATCATATTTTTCTTCCATAGGATTTGACTCTCTGCTATACTGCGGGACGTTGATTTTTTCCGTTTTCACCGCGTCAAAACGTAAAAATTCAACGTCCCGCAGTATTTTCGGAGCAACATGGACAAAAGATCTCTTCTATTCGTATTTCTGTTAAGCATTTCTTTCTTCGCTGTGCATACATGGTTTGATGCAAAAAATGGACAAACAAAACAACAAACTTTAAGTAAAGCTGAAGATGCTGATTCTGAAAGCAAAAGGATAAAATCTTTCGAGCACATTCCATCGTTAAATGGGCTGATTGCTCAAGCAACGCCTACAAAAACAAAGACAAAAGAAGAGTTTTATGTCTTAGAAAATGAGTATCAACAGCTTGTTTTTTCAAACATTGGAGGCGCTCTTGCCGAAATCAATCTTCCTTTGAGAAGCAATACAAATAAAGCAAGCATCGTTAAAGAAATTGATTTTGATCGTGAGATTTTAGCAAAGTCCCCTCAAAATGCCCACTTTCCCCTTCGCCCTTTTCATACAGTCCAGGGATTGCAACAAAAAGGGACTCTTGGAGGTTATTATCCACTATTGCGACGACCGATTCTCAATACAAATGGGGAACAGATCTCAGAATTCCCTCCACAATATTATGCATTCAATATTCTTGGAGATACATCTGAAATCTCAACCCTTCATTATGAAGTCACCCGCTTTGAACCAAATCTGATCCAATTTACTTCAAAGATAGGACAAAGACACATTGTTAAGACATTTTCAATTCCTCAAGAAAGAAATGGTCCCTATTGTTTACAACTCGACATTCAAATTGAAGGAGATGCAAAAAATCTTTCTCTGACATCAGGCGTCCCTGATGCAGAAATCGTAGGAGGCTCTTATGCTCCTCTACTTCGCATTCAAGTGACTAAAAACAATGTATCAGATGTTGAAACACTTGATTTACCAAAAAAAGAGATCAATTATGTTCCGAATGTTCAACCCAATTGGATTAGCAATAACAACGGATTTTTGGGTATTATTTCTGATCCTTTAGAGAAATTAAATCCGGGATATTTTACAGAACAAATTCCTGGTACACTCCTTCCAACACGCCTTACTTTAGTCGATCCTGGATATAACCTTTATCCAGCTAGCGATTATCCCGGATATGCAACCTATCTCCCTTTAAAAACAGGTGCACTATCTTTTCGAATTTTTGCAGGGCCATTTGACGAAAACTTGCTAAAAAAATTGGATTCACTCTTTGGTAGCCCATTGCTTCATTACAATCCAGATTATGCATCAGCGCAAAGTATTCAAGGATGGTTTTCATTCATCTCAGCCCCTTTTTCAAAATTTTTATTTTTCCTAATGGAAATATTTTACACAGTTACCCGTTCTTGGGCTGCTGCAATTATTTTATTAACAATAGCGCTCCGTCTGATGATGTATCCACTCAATACATGGGCAATTCGATCCTCTGTTAAAATGCAAGCTATTGCACCAAAAATCAAATTGATTCAGGAAAAGCATAAAAAAGACCCGCGTCGTGCGCAATTGGAAATCATGTCTGCCTATAAAGAATCTGGAGTGAACCCAATGACCGGTTGCATTCCACAACTATTACAATTGCCTTTCTTAATGGGTATGTTCTATCTTTTAAAATCGAGTTTTCCACTGCGCGGTGCTCCATTCATTCCTGGTTGGATCGACGATTTAGCAGCTCCAGATATTCTCTTTGCATGGGGTCAACCGATTTGGTTTATAGGCAATGAGCTCCATTTATTGCCTATTCTGATGGGTCTTTCTATGTTTGTGCAGCAAAAACTTACCTCCCCTGCACCAAAAGAGGGTGAAACAATAAGTGATGCACAAAAACAGCAAAAAATGATGGGCATCATGATGTCTGTCGTCTTCGTTGTTTTGTTCTATAATTTCCCATCAGGCTTGAATCTCTACTTTATGTTTTCAACACTCCTTGGAATCCTACAACAATGGTGGGTCATGAAAAAAATGCGTCCCGCAATCTAACATTCTTTCGAAACATGAAAGCTTGGGATGAATTTCTTCTGAAAATGGAGAGTAAGTTAGGGAAACAGACGATCGACGAATGGGTTCGCCCAATCAAAGTCACAAAATTCGACGCGAGAAACATCTATCTTGAATCCCCCGACCCTCTAAAAATTACTTGGTTTGAAGAGCATATACGCCCTATATTAAAAAACGGCATTTATAACAATAATGGAAGGCCTATCCAAATCCATCTGAACAAACTTAAGAAAACAGAAGGAAATATTGAAAAGAGCTCTTTTACAATACTACCCGATCGACTCGATCCTGAACTTACCTTTGACAATTTCATAGTTTCCTCTGAAAATATCGTAGCATATCGCTTACTCAAGGAGATGGATAGGACATTCAATCCGATCTTTCTCTATGGAGCGCTAGCATCTGGGAAAACGCATCTATTAACAGCAGCAGCAAGCCATTATCAGGGCCATGGGAAAAAAGTTTTCTTTGTTCGCGCAGAGACATTTACCTCCCATGTAATACAAGCGATCCGCCTGGGACACATGGACCAACTCCGTAGTGCCTATCGTGATATCGACGTTCTCATCGTTGACGATGTCAGTTTTTTTGCAAAAAAATTTGCGACGCAAGAAGAATTTTTTCACACATTTAATATCCTCCATACACAAGGAAAACAGATCATTCTTTCCTCTCCCCTTCCCCCAACGAAAAATCAAGAAATTGAAGAGAGATTATTGAGTCGTTTTGAATGGGGCATCTCTCTGAATATCGGCCCAGTACCCGCTCTTGACATCCTCACTAAAAAAGTGTCGCTCTGGAAGCTTCCCTATTCAAAAGAGCTCATCACCTATCTTGCAGAGCAATTTTCTGATCATCCACTCGTCGCACTGCAAGCTCTTCGTCTTAGGACCAAAGGGATATCATTAACTCCAGAAAAAGCAGCTCAATTTCTTCAAGATTTTATCGCAACGAAGAAAGCAAAAATGATCACTTCCGAAAAAATGATCAATGATACTGCAAATCATTTCGGAATACGCTTATCAGATATTTTAGGAAAATCGCATAAAAAAGAATTTACTTACCCACGTCAAATTGCAATGTATTTTTGCAGATTAAAGCTGCATCTTCCCTACCAGAAAATTGGTGCCATTTTTGGTCGCGACCATTCCACTGTCATGGCAAGCGTCAAACAAATTCAAAAAGGGTTAGAGGAAGAGATAGGGACAATCGAAAGCGACATTCGCCTAATCGAGCAAAGATAGAACGAGACAAAAAAAATTCACCACAGAGGCAGAGAACACAGAGGCTGCACAGAGGGAAAAAGACTTTTCTTTTTCGGAGGCGAAAAAGAAAAAATTCTGCCGCTAGCGCGGCAACAATTTTGCATCAGATTATTTTTTTCACGGTGCAAATTCTTCATCAGAGGTTTTTCTCAATTCGATTAGCTCGGTCACTTTATTGCCGCATTAGCGGCAGAGATTCTTCTTTTTCGTCTCCGAAAAAGAAGATTTTTCTCTTCTCTGTGCAACCTCTCCCAACTCTGTGCCTCTGTGGTCAATTTTTTTCCAAGGTCTTAAATCTTGATGAACCGTTCACCAGGTTTTGCACCGCCACCCATTGGAGCACTTTTTTGCTGTTGTTGTGGCATACCTGGCATTTGGAAAGGTCCTGGATCTTCGCCTGCGCAAATTTTCGTAACGATGGCTCGCCATTTTTCAACTGTTTCAACAAATAGCGGAGCAAATCTTCGAAGCGCAGCAGCATCAACACCCAATCCCATATCGAGGACGCAATGCAT
>DAIDIM010000213.1 GCA_027459365.1 Chlamydiota bacterium | reverse complement strand
ACGGATGAAGATATCATTGTCCCAACTATCGGCGGTGACTTAATTGGAGCAAGACCTGTCGATTTTCATATCCAATCGCTCAAAAAATTGGGCGCTTTTATTGAATATCGGGAAATGAAAAAAGAGGGGGCCTATC
This sequence comes from Chlamydiota bacterium, assembly GCA_027459365.1. GTDB lineage: Bacteria > Chlamydiota > Chlamydiia > Chlamydiales > SM23-39 > DAIDHZ01. The sequence goes on along the minus strand of DAIDIM010000213.1, from coordinate 11,006 downwards.
TCGCTCAGGCGCATCATGGGTTGAAAGGGTGTATTATCACTTTGCCATACCCATCGGTTGGCGCAACGGAAAATACGATATTAGCAGCTGTGCGGGCAAAAGGGACCACTCTGATAAGAAATGCAGCGATTGAGCCTGAGATTTTAGATCTCATCCTTTTTTTACAAAAACTCGGCGCAAATATTACTGTAGATGCGGACCGAACGATTCATATTGAACATACAGATCAATTCAACGAAGTCGAACATACAGTACTGACCGATCGGAACGAAGTTGCTTCCTATGCAATGGCTGCTATTGCAACCAAAGGGCGCGTTTTTATTGAAGGTGCAGAGCATATTCATATGATTGCCTTTTTAAATAAGATTCGTGAAATGGGGGGCGGTTTTCATGTAAAGAAAAATGGGATTGAATTCTTCTATGACAAAGAGCTGAAGGGGGGTATCCAAATTGAAACGGATGTGCATCCAGGTTTTATGACCGATTGGCAACAACCCTTTGTTGTCCTCTTAACCCAGGCCAAAGGTACCTCTGTCATTCATGAAACGGTCTATGAGAATCGTTTTGGTTATACCCAAATGCTGAAAGAGATGGGTGCAGATATTGAGCTTTTCACCCAATGTCTTGGCGGGAAAAATTGCCGCTTTGCCTCGAGTAATCATCTCCACAGTTTGGTTGTGAAAGGGCCAACTCCGCTTAAGCCTAGAGAATTCTCAATTCCTGATCTTCGTGCAGGGTTTGCCTACGTCATGGCTGCCCTTTTAGCGCCCGATGTCAGCACTGTTTCCAACGTCGATTTTCTCGACCGCGGATACGAAGATCTTGTAGAAAAGCTCGTTTCACTTGGTGCCGATATCTCTCGCCAACCAACGCCTATCAAAAAAGGGAAAAGTCTAAAGAATATTTTAGAAAGTGTTTGAATGATTGACAACCTGTTTTAAAGGTGGGTAAAATATTCGCCTATGTCAATGCAAAAAGTGCCAATTTGGCGCCAGATTCAACGGGAGAATTTTACCTCAATTTCTTCCTTACTCGATTTTCTTGAAATTGAAGAGAAATCGCAAATTGATGCAGATCCAAGATTTGTTTTAAATTTACCGAGAAGACTTGCGGAAAAAATTCAAAAAAATACTCTGAATGATCCTATTTTGAGGCAGTTCGTTCCACTTGTTGATGAAAAAACTGTTGCACCGGGATTTGTTATGGATCCAGTGGGGGATAAAACATTTTGCAAGACTGGAAAAATTTTACAAAAATATCGTGGCAGGGCATTGATTTTGACAACCAGTGCCTGTGCAATGCATTGTCGATTTTGCTTTCGTCAAAACTTTCCGTACGAAACGCAAGTGACTGGATTTGAAGAAGAGATCGCTTTTTTAGAGAAAGATTTGACGATTGAAGAGGTCATTTTGAGCGGCGGCGATCCTCTTTCTTTGAGTGATCAGTCAATCACTACTCTTTTCGCCCGTTTAGACGCGATCTCACATATAAAAAGAATTCGTTTTCATACTCGATTTCCGATCGGAATTCCAGAGCGAATAAACGATTCTTTTCTCAACTTGCTTAAAAATTGCAGGAAGTCAATCTATTTTGTGATTCATTGTAATCATCCGCTAGAATTGGATGATGAAGTCATTGCCAGTCTTAAAAAAATTCAAAAATTAGGTATTCCAGTTTTAAGTCAGTCCGTCCTGTTAAAAGAGGTAAACGATCGCGAGGGAGTCCTTTTTGAGCTTTTTCAGAAGATGGTCAATTGCGGAATTGTCCCTTATTACTTGCACCAGCTCGATCTTGTTGAAGGGACTCAACATTTTCTAGTTTCAGATATTCGAGCACATGCTCTCATTCAATATCTTCAAGAAAATCTATCAGGATATGCAGTCCCACGGCTTGTTCGAGAAATCGCGGGTCGAAAAAGCAAAACTAGAATTTGTCTATGAGGCACATTGGGAATGGCTCTTTATAGATATTGCTGTTCTTTTTTTAAATTTTTTTATAGCATTTCTTGATCTCAAGAATGAAATAGGAACAGAAAATGTACTATATGGATTATGAAAATGTTCATCCTCTCTCTCACTATGAGTACGTGATTCAAGTCGACAGCGATACTGCAATTTTGAAATTGAAGGTATTTGAAGAAATGAAATCTCTTGAAGGATGGTGTTCAGAAAAAAAAGCTTCTATTCTGATCGATTATATTCTTTCCAAAAAGCCAGATCGAGTGTTAGAGATCGGCGTATTCGGTGGTAAATCGCTTGTGCCAATGGCATTCGCATTGCAAGCGAATGGAAAAGGTAAAATTTTTGGCATTGACTCTTGGGATCCAGTTGTTTCAGTCCAGGGCATGCTTGAAGAGTCGCATAAGATTTGGTGGAGTCAGCTCGACCATCAGAAAATCAAATGGGGCTTATTTCGTAAAATTGAACAATTGAAGCTCAGGGATTACATCGAGATTTGGCAAACAACCTCTGAAAACGCTCCTTTAATTTCTGAAATCGATATTCTACATATCGATGGAAATCATTCCGAGGAACGGGCCTATTCAGACGTACTAAAATGGGTTCCTATGGTTAAAAAAGGGGGGATCATCCTCTTGAACGACATGAATTGGTCTGAAAATGGATACCTGACGATGGTGTCAGCAATTGAATGGCTGGACGAAACTTGTCATAAGATATTTGAGTTTAATGAGCTATATGAGAGTTGGGGAATCTGGGTAAAGTTGTGAAAATGTTGGTATTTTTCCTTTGCATTCAGTTTTTTGCATTCACAGAGGAAATTGATTTAACTTTGTATGAGAAGTCTGTTTATAGCCAGAACGGAGAGGATGGGATCGTTGCAAAAATATTTCGAGAAATAGAACCAGTTTGCAAAGTCTCTTTAGAACTTCTGGGCGAAAGGAAAATGAGAAGAAGCAATACATATCTTCTAAAGATTCAAGGATGGAGAGCTTTACTGATGAATGAAGTAATTCACAATCCAGAATTTGATCTTTATAGGGAATGTGTGACAGAAAAAAATATTAATGAACTCTTCGATCAATATCTCATTCCTTACCATTTCGATCTTTTATCGATAGATCTTGCAGACAATCAGTTAAAAGTTTGGAAGGCGTTAGATGAAAAATACACACCGACCGTTGTCTTGATCTCTTATCAATCATTGCAGGGTCCATTTTCAGAGAATGATGAGTCAGGCGCGAATATATCTGCTTTGTACAAATTGGGAAAATCGAAAGGCTACTCGCTTGTATACGCTGAAAACTCTGGGAAAAATCTGATCTTTATACGAGATGATGTTCTCCAAGCAAAAAATCTTGTCTTTAAAGACATGAATAATCCTTTCAGGCTTTACCGTTATCCAATGTATGACAAATCGGAAGAATATTGTAATGATTTGAATGATTGCAAGACATGGACAGTCTCGAAACTTTCACCCGAGCTTATATCTTTAAGTGAATATGAGCGCAAACTGCAGAAATATTTAGACGAATTTCCTTTTGATCAATATAAAATATTCGAAGTCAATGACTTAGGTGAGTTTTATGTAGATGATCTGCCTGACTCTATTAAATCGCATATTCGAAAGGGAATCTATTGGGAATCTGAAATCGGAAATCTGGTAAAAAAATTTGCATTCCCGGGTACACTTGCGATCGACATTGGTGCACATATGGGAATACATACACTTGCGATGTCGCGAAAAGTGGGAGTAAAAGGGTTTGTTGTTTCATTTGAGCCACAATATAAATTGTTCCGAGAACTTAGTTATAATTTAAATCTAAATAACATTAACAATGTCTTTCTAATCCGTAGTGCTCTCGGGGAAAAGTTAGGCCTCATCGAAATGTCTGTTCGAAATTCAGAAAACGAGGGTGGAACTTCGATTGGAAAAGGTGGTGACTCTGCGTATATGTTCACTCTTGATAGTTTGAATCTCGATCCTGTTTCTCTTATAAAAATAGATGTTGAATCCTACGAACTCAACGTATTACGTGGTGCAGAAGAGACGATAAAACGAAATAGACCAACAATTATTTTGGAAATTCTAGGAAATTATGATCTCAATCATTGCTCAGATGAGTTGAAGATGCAGTGCGAAACCACAATTGATTTTTTGCGAACTCTGGAATATGACGTTTATAGAATTTATGGAAATGACTTCATCGCACTGAGTCGAACCGATTTGTAAAGTTTATGGGACGGAGAACAAAAACGGGCTGATGAGTATCTTCTCGATCATAATCACTTTGAGCAAACCCATAAGTGCCAACGATTTCCCACCCATCAATGAGCATGGGTAGGCGGATCTTTCCGTATATTCTATGAGCATTCCAAACAAGACAATCTTTACCTAAAGGAACTGCTAAATATAACAACCCTCCTTTTTTTAACATTGGTTTGGTTTTTTCCATAGCTATGAGATCGCCATTAGGATTTAAAGGATCTCCATAACGTCCTAAACCATCGTGCTCGTAACTAGAAATCGAAAAGATTGCATCAAATAACACTGGATTCTCTTCATATTCTTTTACGGTCATTGTATTGACGTGTGGATGCTGGGAGATGATCTTATTATATTCAATTGTTGTAGGGTTTCCTCCCGAAGCTAATACGATACTTTCGTACACAGGCGTCCTAGATCCCATAATAGCAACGGACATGCCTTGAATCGGGAAATGATCCAATGCATCGTACAGATAGGAATCTGTTGCTCCATAATAAAATTGATTTCGATTTTCTGCAGACTCTTTTAGATTTTCAACTTGTTCATAGGTATATATTATAGGGATCGAATCGGGGTAAGCTTCATCAATATACCAAGTTTTGATAGGAATACGCCCATTGAGGGTATATGAATTGAGAAGATGTCCTGGAATAATTTGTGTTCCATTCATTTCAATCATAAACAAAGAAATAATTATTATTGATAATTCAAAAAAAAGATAAATTTGTTTCATAATACCCTGTAATAAACATTACCAATAAGTGACGACAGGAGGGCAAGCATTTCCAATGTTGGCTGCAACTCCTAACTTATCTACATACACGACATGTGCGCCTTGATCTTCAAGTTGTTGTATAAAATGGGCGATTTCCTTTTCAATATCAATCATCTCTTTTTCCATTTTTACAAGATCCATCTCTGCCAACATTTGCTTAAAAAAGCGATGTCTCATCGCAAAACAACCCGAAAATATTTTTTCATGAGATCTTAGATGATTTTTATCCCCTTTGACAAAGACATCTCCTTCTGGGTGGCTCTCAATGATTTTTAAAAAATGATCATTAAATAAATGGTACCTGCCTGTCAATTTAACAATCATATCTTCATCGTTAAAACGATAATATTTAAAACCTTCTATAAGAGAAGCAGCTTCGTTTACTCCCTTATTCCGTAAAGAAGGATTGTTTACATTTGAATAAAAAACATGAGGTGTTAATTTCTCTAAAAAAGGGGGAGAGGATCGATGACAAGCTTCAAAAACATATAATTCATAAGGATAGTTTTTTAGTCGCTGCAACGAGCGGGTATATTCTTCTCTTCTCATCTCATAATGCTCTGGAATGATCGCTGAAGTACAAATAATCCGAATTTGACCTTTTAAATTGGATGAACAATCGCGCAATTCTTTTTCAAGAAGATGAATAAACTCTTGGGAATTAAAGTGGACTAACTCAATCCATTGTCTTGTGTTCCATCCACAGAGGGCATCCATTAAGCTCCCAAAGTCAAATAAGAATACATCATCTAGCCGATTCCATAGTCTTTTTTGCAAGGCTCTTCCAGAGCATCCCATAGAGGTTATGATAATTTTATATCCTTTTACATTGGCAACTTTAGCTAAACATTCTTGTTCTATACGATCTATTTCTGTGTAAGAATTTCTCGGAGGAGCGAGAACACATTGACATTCGTGTCCAAATAAAAGCTCTACTATGAAGGGGGGGATTTCGGCATTTCCTACAAACAATGTGCAAGAAGATTCTTTAAGAAATTTCAGAAAATGAAGACAAAAGCTTGCGTGATTTGTCGCAGTGTGAGCCAGCGCCGTCATTGAGTACACATCTTTCATTTCTCCATTCCATAGGGGAGCCGCCAAGCTCACAATATTGGCACACCATTCAAAAGGAGCTGCGTGATTCCCTTCAAACATTCCCTCTTCCAAGCCTCCGTACTCCGTACATCCTAATGGAAGACATTTCAGAACATTCGGCCCGTTGAGCGCAAAGGCTTCTCTCATCTCATGTTTTAGGCAAAAATTGTTTTTTTGATAACTGTCATCTTGACCGTTCGCCAATAAAACATCTCCGTCTCCAAAGCGGAGATAAACTCCTTTTTCTTTTTTAGAGATAATCTCTGTAATTTTTTTCAAAGTTTCTTCGGAAGTGTGAAAATTGAATGCAAAAATTTTTATAAATAGCGATGCAAATACAAATGTAAATATGTTAACTCGACTTATGTCATTTTTTGAAAGGCAGATCCGAGGGAGGCGTCTGATGATTTTATTATTTTTTTGCGAGTTAATAGCAGCAACGTCCCTATTGACGAGTAAAAAAATAATAAAAGAGCGGACGCTCTCACCGGAAGATGCCATCAAAAAATGACATAAGTCGAGGTTAAGCCAGTTCATATTTTGTCTCTTGCTTTATAAAAAAAGCTACAATCGTCTCTTGATCATATAGCTCATGATCTTTTATTGGCTATAAACTATAATCTCGACTTATGTACATTTTTTGATGGCATCTCCGGAGAGGGCGTCCGCGCTTTTATTATTTTTTTACTCGTCAATAGGGACGTTGCTGCTATTAACTCGCAAAAAAATAATAAAATCATCAGACGCCTCCCTCGGATCTGCCTTTCAAAAAATTTACAAAGTCGAGATAATCATTTTTTTTAAGTCGTTTTGGGTTTAAATGAGAAAATGGTTTATTGGCTTTGTTCTATCTGTTCATATTTTTGCAAACCCATTTGCTATTGATTTTCTACCTAAAAAGATTCTCGATTATCAAGATTATATCACCATTCAAAAACAGCTTAGGGCAATTGATATCAATTTTGTTCTTTGCGATCTTTATCCCCCCTATCAAGGATACAGCACTTATGAAGATTTTTTGTCTCGGTGTTCCCGGAATACGCAACAAGTATTGATTGATGAGGAAAAGAATCTTTTACCGATAAAAAAACTCGTAAAAATTGGTCAAGGTGGGGATTGTTGTTTTACCTGTTGTGTTCCATACGATGGAAATCGTTTTTCTTTGATCGAATCGATGATCAAAAGACTTCAGGAAACAGGTTTTAATGGAAACTTTTTATATTTTGCAGGAGGCTTTCCGAATCCTACTGGAAGAGAGGTTCGATATGTTGCGGTTCCCTATTGTTTTAAAATCTTTATGATGTTGGAGGCATATTATCGGGGCTTTAATAAAGTCATATGGATTGATGCAGCCTGTTTGCCTTTGAGAGATTCGAGTCCACTTTTTGATTGGATTGAATCTTCAGGCTCCTTTCTGATGGGATGGCAAACATTTCCTTGGGCATGGAGGTACATCCTCCCTGCAACGCATGAGATCTTAAAAAATGCAACGGGAACTGATGTATTGAGTGTGCCATATGTTTGCACAAGAGTTTTTGGTTTGAAAATGAATACAGAAAAAGCTAAAAAACTCATTCGACAATACTATGATCTTGTAGAGCTTGGAACCCCCTTTCTTTCCTGTTATCCTGAAGAATTTGTCCTTACGGCGATTTTAGGCAACCCCGAGTATCAATCGTGGAAACTTTATCCTTATGGCATTCTAATGGGTGCCGAAAATGGCAGAGATGATAGCACAGAACTGATTGATCAAAGAAAAGAGGAAGGGTATTTTTTTTATCATCTTAAGCATTAAATATTTTGTTTTTCATTACCTCGAGTTATGTCATTTTTTTGATGGCATCTGCGGTGAGAGCGTCCGCGCTTTTATTATTTTTTACTCGTCAATAGGGACGTTGCTGCTATTAACTCGAAAAAAAATAATAAAATCATCGGCCTCCTCCTTCGGATCTGCCTTTCAAAAAATGACATAAGTCGAGATTACAACCCAAAATGCGTTTAATCATATCGTTTAACTCGATGTTTAAACTGATTTATCTTTTCTCAATAATGCATAAGCTTTTATAGAAGTGAATTGAGAAAATGGATGAAGCAAATTCGTTTAAATTTTCTATCAGACTTTCAGGGATTTTTCCCCAATCGGCATATCCTGTTGCTCCGCTAGTATAATTTAGATCTTCGACTCGATCCTTTAAGAATTCAACCGTTGTTCCTTCTCCCGCTAGAGGATTAGACATATCTCCTTTGCCTCCAAAATTTTTCCAATAGGAAGTATGCAAATCTTCAATAATATACAAGCCTCCGCTCTTAAGATATTTGAATAAGGTATTAAAACTGGTGATTTGCTGATTCATCCTATGTCCGCCATCATCGATGATGATGTCAAAATTTCCTCCAACAGTTAAAATAAAAGCATGTAGATCATTTACGCTTGCTTGGTCGAGAACATGGTACTGTGATCTTTGTGAATGATTGGGTAGAGATATATGATCAATAAAATAAAGGTCTCCATGGGGAAAGTATTCTTCCCAAAGTTTTACAGAATGACCTCCTCCGATTCCAATTTCTAGTAACTTAATCGGTTTGTTTTTTAAAGGCGCAAAATAGCGCGCATAGACTTGTGTATAGTTATGCATATTCGATGCTTTGTCTGTTCCTGTTGATAAGGCGATTTTGTCCAAATGCATATATTCATCGTATGAGTTTCCGAAAACATGTGATGTAAAATAAGTGAAAAGACACGTGTTTACATATCGAAAAATCTTGAAAAAGGATCTATTATTTTGTCTGATAAATTGTGTAAAAATATTCCAATTCATAATCTTTATTGAGGGTTTCTGGGAACAAACGTTGGAGTATACGCAAACAAGTGAGCAGACCTGTTTTTGTATTGAAATAATGGGATAATATCGATTTTTAATCCAGTGTTAAATAAATCGAGTAATTCTCTTGTAGAAAGATTCAGATGCCTTGTTTCTGTTGTTTCGCTGATAATATTAAGCGGAATATTGACGACTTTGGAAGTTTCATAACAAAGTCCCATGAGCGCAAGATTTGCGATTCCAAAATGATCTTCTAATGAATTAGGATGGAAGAAATCGTTATTTTTGAAGTGAGTTTCAATATCTTTTTTTCTATAAATTGTCATGTCAACGGTGTTCGGGTAAGCCCAGTTTCCCTGTCCCGTTTCAAAGATCCAAGAATCAATCCGCTCACCCATTTTTTTTAGAGGAGGAGTACCCTCATAATGATTCGATGACCAACAATCATCAATATTCCGACCTAATCTTAAATAAAATCCATATGCGCCAAAGCTTTCTAATGCTTCAATGCACTCATGAAAGTTAATTTCTCCGGTAATGATCAGATCATCAACTGCAAAAGCAATATGCTTCGAAGATTCAGCCTGAAACAACTCTTCAATGAGAAGAGGTTTGAAATCGTGAGGGGGATTGTGTTGTTCAATAAAACGGACTTGAGGGAAAATCTCGAAGAGCTTTTTGTAAGCTGTTTGATATTCTTGGGTACTTGTGCGATAAAGTACCGCCGTTTGGCGAATATGTGAAGAATGACCATACAATGATTCCAAAAAAGCATAGAGCTGTAGAGGGCGATCGTAAGAAAAAACGATGATGTCTACTTCATGAGCAAACAGGGTCATGTCCAAAGAGAGTAAAAGGACTGCAATTTTTTTGAATAAAGAGTTCTTGTACAAGAGACTTTCTACCTTATTAGCTTTTCGATGTAGTTTCTTATAGGAGCATTGAATACATTATTTATATGTACGTTATCATCACTTAACTCTTTAATTAATGCTCCTTGTTCGTCGGAAAAATCAGCATATACATCTAAAAATTCGATTCCATAAATCTTGCATTGCGACTGAAGTAGATCATTTAATTTTTTTGTAATAGCAATACGATCTTCTAACAATCCATATCTTGGATACTCAGAGTTATTTACAATATCAGTTGGCGGCGTCACGCCATATACAACGCATAAAGGATTATTATACAAATATCGAATTTTTAAAATTGCTTCTAGATAATTAGCAACAAGAGTGAGTATCACCTCGTCTAAATTACGATTCATTAAATCGCGTTGCTTTCCTATATGACAACGAACATCAATTTCACCAAAAGCAAAGATCACAATGCTTTCTTTATCTATGCCATGGGAGCTTAGGTTAAGTACATCAAGCTGATCACGTCCAATACGATGCATGGTCATAGGACCTAAATAATGTATAGAAATATTGGGAATATCTGAGAATTCCTTGGAATGACTATCGCCAAATACAAAAATTTTAGGCTCAATTGACCAGCAGGAAATAACCAAGAGACTGATCAGAAAAAAGCGCATTTACCGATCCTTTGGAATTTTAGCAACAAGCACATCGTTTGGAATATGCCCATTCTCGAATCTAATCTCATAGAAAGGATTGATCTCATAAATTTTAGCAATAATTTCATCCAAGCTCACATAATCAAATTCCTGAGTATCACATAAACGGATGTCGTCAATGAGAATTGTATGTGTTTTGATTGGATGCATGTGTATACATTCAAGTTCATTTAAAATTGGAGACCATCGATCCCCTTTCGCTGTGTTTCCTTCTGAATAGTGACCATCTAACCAAAATGTTGCAGGTTCATCGATCTGGTCAAGTACAAGGGAAAGAACTTTTGAAGAGTCACCTTGGTAAAGAAATACATTCGGATAGGATGCAAATTGCTGACAACAATCTTGAAATAATGGGACGGACAATTCAATCGAATGAATACAATTAAATCCAGCCTCAAGCGCCATATTGACACCCGAGCCTAGATAAGTACCTGTTTCGACAAAATATTTGTTCGGATATTTTGCGAATACCTGAGTTGTGGTAGTCGCTTGCAACACTTGAAAT
>DAIDIM010000117.1 GCA_027459365.1 Chlamydiota bacterium | reverse complement strand
TATTTTCTCGCATCCAGATCTGTATTTTCCGAAATAAAACATTGGGCTTTACATTTTGGAATTCCATCGTTTTTGGATCTTGTACAATCTGAGGATAGGAAAATTGAAATCCCCAAAAAATACTTTTCTTGCCTAAAGACATCGGTCTAAACGTCCCTTCCGAATAAGAAAAATCGTGCGTCTGCACATGAACGACAGGTTTGGATATTTTTGTTAGGAATTTCCCTTCGCCTACTTTTTGCAGCCATAAGGCATTCAGATCGTCGACAAAAACAACCGCTTTGATTTTTGGGACAGGAATAAGCCCATTTTTGAGATCATCAATCCATCGACCATATTCTTCAAGGAACAATTGATGATCCAATGATTTCCCATCACTTATGCCACCTATTTGAAAAATCCAAAAAGTGCCAAGTTGGGTAATGAGATCTTTCATTTCTTCAACATCTAAGAGAACTTGGGTCTTTAGCCATTTTGATGCTTGAAATAGGCCTTCGGAAAGAGGAGTTGAGATGCGTAAAGTCATATAATCGAAAGAGATTTATGACGCGGCATCAATAAAAGGGCAATCACGCCTAGTGTAATATAAGAATCTGCTAGATTAAAAATTGGAAATGAGTGACCCCAGAAGGTAAAATGGAGAAAATCGACAACGCGTCCATAAAGCAAATAATCGAGGGCATTCCCAAGTGCCCCTGTTGCGACAAGCCAAATCGCTCCATTTTTTAAAAAGGGGCGTTGATAGAAGTAAAGATAGATCCCCAAAATAGATAAGATTACGAGCCTGAATGCAAATAAAAGACCGGGATTTCCTGAAAAAAGTCCCCAGGCAGCACCTGTATTGAAAATCAAATTTAGCGAAAAAGAGATCCCGAAGAAATGAAATATCGGAATTCCTCCAAAAGGATATTCCCCCCAAGAAAGAGGCGGGATAAAATGGAGTGCTGCCACTTTTGAAAAAATATCAAAGACAAGGAGAAATGGAAAAATCCATTTCATATGAGCCCTTTTTCCAACTTCTCTTGAGATTGGACAGTCATCGATGCGTAAGGAATTGCTTCAAGACGGCGAACGGGAATTTCATCCCCAGAAATATCGCAAATCCCGTAGGTGCCTTCATCAATTTTTTCTAAGGCGCGATCGATTTGTCTCAACACATTAAATTCTTTACTTGTCACTTCAAGACTGACATTTTTCACAAAGTCATCTGTCCCTTCATCGGCAGAATGCTGTGAGTAGCCTTTTGACTCATCAGGAGAGGCAACCTCCTTTTTGGCCCCTTCAAGCATTTTTGTCATTTGAGCTTTCATCTCAAGGAGGCGGTTTTTAAAATGGGCGATTTCATTTTTCTTCAGCGGCATGAATTTCCTCAGTTTCGTTCGAAAGACCGATTGGCGTAATATTTTGTATCGCCTCTTGAAGCTCTCGAATATTTTTAAAACGTTTATATACACAAGCAAAACGTATATAAGCCACAACATCGAGTTTTTGTAAATACTGGATCACTAAATCGCCCAAATCACGGCTTGTAATTTCACGAATCCCTTTGGACATCAGATCGGCTTTTACTTTAGAGGCAAGCTCGCACACCTGTTCATGACTCACAGATGTATGACGACACGCTGCATCTAAACCGTGAATCATTTTTTCTGTTTGAAAATCCTCATAGGTGCCGTCCCGTTTTTTAACCTGTAAGCTTAGATCAATGGTCTCAAATGTGGTAAATCTCCGCATACACTGGCAACACTCTCTACGACGCCGAATGGAATTGGTCTCCTCATGATTGCGAGAATCGGTCACTTTGAACTCATCGTGATGACAAAATGGACATTTCATAGCGCTTTGTATAAAGAATCTCAAGATTTTTGTGAACAATAAGATTTATTGAGCCATTCCCGATGTGCCTCTTCGACGATATTCGGGAATCTTTTCGACGATTTTACCTCCATTTTTTGCAAAGCCATATAACTTAGGTAAGATATCAGCTTTGCGAAAATGGGGTAAACTCGTTCGAAAATACCCCAAATCTCTTCGAAGAATTCACACCGAGAATGGCTCTTATTTTTAAAGTCGATCATATGTATCTTCGTCTGTATCCGAAGCTCCGCCAAATACCTCTTTCAGTTCGTTCATCAAAGCTCTCCCGGCAGGAACTGCATCTTGAGCATTTGTTTGAAAGTGGCGAGCATATAATAGATTAATCAGATCAATTTTCCTTCGAGCCCTTGAAACATCATCTCCTCGAGCAAGAGAGGGCTCTGTAAACACACCCAGAGGTGCATTCTGGCTAAGGACATCATTCAATCTAACGGAGATGTGGAGAATATTCATCTGTTTGTCAAATCTTTTGCCCACACTGTCCAATGTTTGTATCAAAGAATTGGCATAGAGAGTATGACTGTCAGAAAGTTCAATGAAAATCTCTTCTCCCACAAGCTTTAATGCCCGAATCAAGGAAATCGCAATCGGCAAATCAACATGAGGATTTTCAGGATTTCGTCTTCGTGCTATTTCCTTCACAAATAACAAATAATAGAGGTCATTCATAAATTGCACGTTTTCCGGAGCCGGACTAATCTCCAATTTTTGCAGCTCCGAGAAAGTGATGGGGCGAAAACACTTCTCATACTCTTGTACATACTTTAAAAGAAGGGATGAGATGCCTTTTTCCTTTTCCGGATTCCCCTCAGTAAGGAGGCATAAATCTTTTTTCAGTTTTTCAACTTCGATATTCTGTCTGCATAATCCTCCGGGAATGATCGGATCTTGCATAAATAACTCTTCCAACTTGCACTTCCCCTCCGCTGCAAGACGTAACGTACGGCTGATAAAAATGACAAAAAATGGGGTATTCATCAGGTCTGGAGTTGATGGTCTTTCTGGCTTTAGTTCATGAAAGAAGGTATCACGAAGATGGGTCATCAATTGCATCTGTAGAGGCGTATGTTGAGGAATGCCAAGAGCTCGATTCAAATCATTAGAACGAATTGCTTTGAAGGGGTTAAAAGAGGTCCCATGATTTAACAAAAGAGAGGCAAGTCCCTGCTCCTGTCTCGGTGTAGGTGCGATTTCCGCCAATCTTGTTGCGATATGATCATAGCTGCCAAATCTATGATCCCAAAGATATACAGGTGCATCTCCTGGATTCACCTCTATATGAGCAAAATCAACTCGGCAATCTCCTTTATGATTTTGATGAGGAGCTGCCTTGGAAGCATAAGAGATGATCGCGAAAGACTCCTCCCAAATTGGATGTCTCATGATGACAGATTCTTCACTTGTCCAATGGTCAGGATAACCATTGGGTTTTTCAATGCAATACCCGATCATAAAAGGCGGGTCGATTGGCCTTCTTCGAAATCGATAACCACAGCTTTCAGGAAAACCATTTCTATCATATGTTGTCCCTGCCAACTGAATCGCTTTGTCTGTAAAATATACTTCTGCTAACACTGCAATTCGCGGAGCAATATCTGTAATATCGATGGTATGATTCTGCTGAGTAAAGCCTATTCTGGAATTCTCCATCCTGCTGACCATATGAGAGAAAGCCTGATGATGTTTCCAATTCGGAATCTCCTCCCGATCTCGCCTAAAAAAATGACGCTCAACCTTATATTGCAAATCAAACTCAGGGTTCTGAGGAGAACTTGCGGCTGCAGAAGCTACGCTAGAGGCCCATCGATTATTTATCAAAAGAATCTCCTGCGCAATTCGAGCATCCTGTTTTTACTTAGATTTCACAATTAGGTATTCATTCCCGAGAAGAACCAGAATTTACAATTTTTTTCTTGTCCTAAGATTCTGCCATTTAAATAAACGGAGGGAGTGGGATTCGAACCCACGATACGCTT
>DAIDIM010000115.1 GCA_027459365.1 Chlamydiota bacterium | reverse complement strand
CACCCACTAACAATGGTTAACCCCAAATAAAATAGCTCTGCCCCTCTCTTGACAAAAGACAAGAGAAAGGCAAAGAAATTTCGGTCAATCTATCTAAAATTATTTAATAATTTCAGAGACTGTACCTGCACCAATTGTTCTACCACCTTCGCGAATCGCAAAACGCATTCCAACTTCCATTGGAACTGGATAGATCAACTCAGCTGTAAATTCTACGTTATCACCTGGCATAACCATCTCAGTTCCTTTTGGAAGCTCAACAGTTCCCGTCACGTCAGTTGTACGGAAATAGAACTGTGGACGATATCCAGTAAAGAACGGCTTATGACGGCCACCTTCATCTTTTGTGAGGATGTAAACAGTTCCTTTAAATTTCGTGTGCGGGGTGCATGTTCCTGGAGCTGCCAAGACCATTCCACGCTCAACTTGATCTTTCTCAATACTTCTGAGAAGAACTCCGACGTTTTCGCCAGCAAGAGCTTCGTCAAGAATCTTATTGAACATTTCAAGACCTGTTGCAACTGTGTCACGCGTCTCTTTGATACCGACGAGTTGAATTTTATCGTTCACTCGGACACGACCTCTCTCTACACGACCTGTAACTACTGTACCGCGACCAGAAATAGAGAACACGTCTTCAATTGGCATCAAGAATGGTTTGTCAATTTCACGGGCAGGAGTTGGGATGTGTGAGTCGACAGCATCCATCAGCTTTTCAATCGATTCTACATATTTTGGGTCCCCATTGAGTGCTGCCAAAGCAGAACCACGGATGATTGGAACGTTCTTATATCCCTTAGAATCAAGAAGTTCTGTCAATTCCATTTCAACGAGATCAACGAGTTCTTCATCTCCTTTACCGATCATATCCATCTTGTTGAGGAAGACAACGATTGCAGGAACACCTACTTGGCGCGCCAAAAGAATGTGTTCTTTTGTTTGCGGCATCGGGCCATCAGTTGCAGCAACAACGAGAATTGCCCCGTCCATCTGCGCAGCACCGGTAATCATGTTTTTAATATAGTCAGCGTGACCTGGGTAGTCTACGTGAGCATAGTGACGCTTGTCTGTTTCATATTCAACGTGAGTCGCGTTAATTGTAATTCCGCGTGCCTTTTCTTCCGGAGTATTATCAATCGATGCATAGTCACGGAATTTCGCTCCGCCCTTTTTTGATAATACATTGGTAATTGCAGCTGTTAAAGTTGTCTTACCATGGTCAACGTGACCGATGGTACCGATGTTAACGTGAGGCTTCTTTCTCTGAAACGTTTCTTTTGCCATTTTCTCTTCTTCCTTCGTTATTAATTGCCCAAGATAGGAATTGAACCTACGACCACTTGCTTACCATGCAAGTGCTCTACCACTGAGCTACCTGGGCGTTTAGGTCTTTCTAGAATAAACTACCCCGGACAAATTATCAATACTTTCCCCAAAGATCTATTTTTGACGATACACGATTCTTGCCTTCGTCAAATCATAAGGAGACATTTCAATCGTCACCATATCTCCTGCGTATACGCGAATATTTCGCATACGCATTTTGCCACTAAGGTGAGCGATCACGCGCATTCCGTTTTCCAGAACAACACTGAAATTCATATTTGGCAAAAGTTCTTCAACTTTGCCTTCCATTTTGACTGTTTCTTCTTTTGCCATAGAAATATTGTTCGGAAATGTTTACAATGAAACTACAAATGAACAATTTTGTCAACGAAGAATCTATCCACGGGTCAAAAAACGATCTATTTATACATGGGTCTTTTGATGAAAAAATAAATATTATCAAAAGAAAATTTCAAGAACTTCCAACGCCAAACGAGAGGTACAATCTTCTCATTGATCTAGGGAGAAAATTGCCATCTTACCCTCCTATATATAAAACTGAAGAATTTCTAGTGCAAGGCTGTCAAAGTCAATTATTTCTTTTTGCCGAAAAAAAAGGGGAACAGATCTATTTTTCTGCCTCCTCAGATGCGCTCATTTCCTCAGGACTCGCAATGTTGCTGATTCTTGCCTACAATGGAGAGACAATGGATACAATCATTTCCAAACCTCCTCTTTTCCTCCAAGAAATGGGTATATACGCCTCTTTGTCTCCAAATCGATCCAATGGGCTTTCTCAAATCTATTTAAAAATGAAACTTCTTGCTATATTAAACGGCTATGATAAATTTCCATCCTTGGATCGGAACAAATCCAATTGAGCGCGTAGAATTGCTTAAAAAAAATGCTTTTCAATGGAATTTGGCAGCGACCATATCCTCGATTGCAATGAGCGCCCTCTCTTTTTTTGTAGTATGGGGCTCTTTTTTTATTACTTTACCACTCACTGTGACTCTCGGCAGCATGTGCGTAATCACTCCCTTATTAAGTTATGCATCTTCCTACTTTCGAGAAAGGGCAGTTCCGATGGAAATCGAGATTGAAAAAGAAGATCCCGTCGCAAAGGAATATAAAAATATTTTACATTGGGATGAATCTCAAATTCTCTCCTTTTTTGAAGAGATTGAAATGCAACCTCCAAATGATATTGAATTATCCAAATTGCTTCCCCTGATTGCTCGATATCGAGCCAAATGTAATCAAGCAATCGAATTTGCGAAAAAAGGCCGAGAACTACAAGCTCACGTGAAAGATCGAGAGATTTGCCTCTGGCAAAGACTTGAGGCATGGCGTTATCTCGAAGAAATTGAATTGCCAGCAAAGCTGGAAGCTGCTTACATATTGGAAATTTTCCATAATCCGAAAATCGCTGGACAACTGACAGATCATTTTAAGCTAATACAAAAAAGTTTTGCAGAAAGAGTATCAAGCCAAACGTGGGATAATGAAGATCTTTATTTAGAATTTCTCGAAGTGCAACGAGAACCCATCACCTTCACACAACTTAAAAAAATATCAGATCCGAAAATGATTCATAAACTCATCTATTCTTGACTTTGCTTTCAAAATTTTGGATACTCCGAGTTCTGATAACACTTTTGCTTGCATTTCTAACCCGAAATCATTTATTTGCGAGAGCATCTCTTCTATTTCTACGATCTCTTGTTCAATCGTTGCACGAAAACTCAAATCTTTTGTCATTAAGAGTGGCAAAATTTTGTCATTGAATTGCAAGTTCATGAGGGAAATATACCTCTTCATGCTTGTGACATATTTTGCAATGCACATTTCTTGAAGAGAAATCAGTTCATTTTCATCTAAAAGAAATGAAAATGCACGTAAGGTTTTTGAATCTGTAAAAGGAGAGCTGCTTTGCGATACTACAGGCTGACTGTTTTTTGGCAACTGCATCCAATCTGTAACCGCCGCAATGATTGCGCAAAGGATAAGAGATGGATGGGCAGCAGCACTCAACATGATGACGACATCATTTCCATTCACCACAATTGTTGGCTCAACTCCAGTTAACCTTGCTTCAAAGTTAAAGCAACAAAGGGCGGCTTTAATAAAACTCTCATGTTCAATCAAACCGTTTCGTATTACATCTGTTCCAACGTTTAACGTTAAACGGATTTTCTTTTCAGAACTCATTTGATCTTGAAATGGTTTTTCAGAAAATAGGGCAGCCATCTGATTTTGAAAAGCCAACTTTTTTATGATTTCCATTAGTTGAATGTTTTGATCAACAATGAAAAGAGACTCATCCGCTCTTATTTTTGCAACAAATTGAACGTTGCCAATTTTTTCAATTTCAACATCTATACCTCTGAGATGTACTATTTTTTTGAGGTCATTCAGAAATAAAGAGACGCGTGTTTCATCAACAGTTATCGATTCAGAAAAGTGATACACTCGCCTTCCTATCTCTGCAAGATCACCTCTTACCAATTCCCGGTCGATCAAATAAAAAGGCTGCTCAATTTCGACTTTTGGAATCATCTGCATTTTCTCAATCGATTTTTGCAATGGCACTTTTAGATCTAAAATTTTGCCGTTATCCGAGTAATAAAGTGCAGGAATCCAAAGAATTTTATTGTCAATAAAGGGCTTTGACGATGGATCTATTGTAAGATAGCCTTTCCCATATTTGTATTTTGAAGGGGAAAGTTCTTTTAAAGGATTAGACTCATCGTTCCAAGAAAGATAAGAATCTGGACTTGCTGAAATAAAACGATCAATTGGCTGAAACCAAAAACGAAAATGGGCAACCCCTTCTTTTCTAGCACGATCCAATATGTCTTTAAACATATTTGATGTATATCAGAGCTTAGCAATTTTTTGCTCGATCTCTTCAATCGCAGCATTTGCTTTATCTAGGCGCTCTTTTTCAACATCCAATAGCTCACGCAGTTGGAAAGCTTTTTCAAAATCAAGACCTGAAGATCCGAGAGTTTTTCGATAAGAATCGACAAGCTCTTTGATTTCCTGTCTTCTCTCTTTCTTCTGCTGCAAGACAATCCGATAATTTTCAAGCATTTTTCGATCATCATCGCTCAGATTCATAAGAGAATTTTCTTTCTTATCAGCCATGATATCTTTCAAAGGACGTAATTGACGCTCTATCTGTTGTCTTTCTAATTTCGAAATCTCAAGAGCTGCAATATCGGCTTCAATTGCCTTGAATCGAACCACAAATGTATCTAGATCAAGTGTCGATCCTTTTTGAGCAAGTTCTGTGATTTGGTCTTTTGTAGCGGTCAGTTTTTCTTTACGAATTCGTAACTTTTCTTTTTCTTCTTCTTCTAATTCTTTTGCTTTTTTCTCTTGCGCTTCTAAATGAGGAATACGAAGTTGTGACAGAGAATCGCGCATAGAGCGGATATCTTCGCGATCCAAGTAAATCGCCCTCATCTCAGCGAGGATTTGATCTATCTCTTTATCGAGATCACGTAAAGACAAGCTCTCGTTTCTCGTTTTTAAATCTTCAATTTTTTTCAAAATAGCCGCGCACGATTCAGAAGAGGCTTGCTTTTTCTCTAATAGAACTTTTTTATGTTCCTTTTCGAGGACTTTTACTTTATCCCAGCATTCACTCATACGAAGACGTGTTCTGCTAAATACAGGGCTGCTCAATGTCAGTACTTTTGCAGTCCACTGAAAAGCCTTAATTTCTTCTCTTAAAGCATAATAAGGAGCTCCGATAATCTCATCGTCTTTAAAATGTTTTGAGATAAAACGCTCAACATCTTTTTCAAACTCAAGGCTCACCTGTTCAATGAGGGCCTTTCTTCTTGGGAAAATACGATCGCCAAGTTCAGAGAGTCGTTTGAAAAATTTTGTTTTAAAGCGAATGCGCATATCGGTTTTAATTATTTCCTTTCTCAAGGAGTTCAATCGACTCGCAAGTGCATTGAGAAGATTCAATTCTTTTTGCATTTGCTGATAGGTAGCAATTTTTGACTGAATAGACTGGGGTGCATCTTGGAAATTTAAATCAGAACTTTGAGCAAGGAGCGTTTCAAAATTAACAAGATCGTTATCAATCGATTGGATAGCTAGATCGATTTGTTCAATTGCAAAAGCGCTTTGCTCTTCAAGAATTTCTTTTAAACGGCGTGCTTCCACAGTTAAATCCACATATTCATTCCAAAGCTTTGAACGGATCGCCGTGTTAATATTTTCTTTGAAAAGAGGAAGGACTAAACGTCTAGATTCCCAGAACTCGCGGAAACGTGGACTCCCCTCTTGAGAGATCGTTTCCCGCATAAACTTCAAACCAAACGTGATTTTCTCTTCTGGGGTAGGGAACTGAGTCAGTTTTTTTGTAAAATCAACAAAGGAAGCGCTCCATTTTGACTCCCCTTCTTCACCTTTGTCCACCCTTTCCTCAGCAATGATTTCAGGTTCATTTTGAATACGGGTTACATCGGGAGTTTCGGAAGAATTCATAACTTATCGCCTAATTTGTAGAATTGTATTGAGACATTGTACATTTTCACTTCTTTTTCATCAAGTGCTTATCGTAGTACTGGTAAAAAATCTCTCTCTTTCCTATTATATACCGAAACATCTTGAAGAGGGTGTTCTTGGAGAAATAATATGGAAGAATTTGTAGCTTATCTCATTAAAAATATGGTCAACATCCCCGAACAGGTCGATATCCGTGGAATAGACGGACAAAATGGTCTTACAATTGAAATCAGAGTCGCTCCTGAAGATGTGGGTAAAGTGGTTGGAAGAAAAGGAAATGCCATCCGTTCCCTTAGGACTCTTGCGATGTCAATCGGCGCAAGACTTGGAAGACGAGTTCATCTCGAAATTATTCAATAATTTTCTCTAGTATACTAAGGGTATCGTGAGACCTTCAGGAGCAATTGTTGAGCGTCCTCTAAAGAAAAAAATTCCCCCGAGCTTTTCGAAAAAAAAGGTCATTGTCATTGCAGGTCCGACCGCAATTGGAAAGACCAATATTTCCCTATCTATAGCACAAGCCATTGGCGGAGAAATTATCTCCGCCGATTCTTGCCAAGTATATCGTGGCATGGATATTGGGACTGCGAAAGTCTCGTCAATTGATCGAGCCTTGATAGCGCACCATATGATTGATATCTGCGATATCGAAGAGATTTTCAATGTGGCGTCGTTTGAGAAATGTGCAAAAAAAGCGCTCGTTGATATTTTCTCCAGAGAAAATGTTCCGATTATTGTTGGAGGCTCCGGATTTTACATACGAACACTTCTCTATGGCCCACCAATGGGACCTCCTTCGGATAAAGCAGTTCGAGAAAAAATTGAAGCGCAGATTGAAGAGCTCGGGCCTGAATTCTTTTATGAACGCTTACAGTTTCTAGATCCTATCTATGCAGCAACCATTTCTGCTCACGATCGTCAAAAAATTGTAAGAGCATTCGAGATCATGACACTTTCGACAAGAAAAGTGAGCGATTTTCCTAAACCTGAAAGTTTGGAAGAACCTGAATATGATTTTAGATGTTGGTTTCTCTTCTCCTCAAGAGAACTCCTTTATCCCAAAATTGAAGAGCGCTGCGAGGAGATCATTCAAAAAGGATTTCTCGACGAGGTTCGAAAACTGGATCAACAAGGGATACGTAAAAACCCATCTGCATCTCAAGCAATCGGGTATCGACAAGCGCTGGAATATCTCGATTCTCCGCAAACGGAAGCTGATTTTAAGGAGTTTAAAACCAAATTTAAGAAAGCAACTCGCCATTTTGCGAAACGGCAATTTACGTGGTTTCGAAAAGAACCGATGTTTCGTTGGCTCGATATTAGCAAGTTTACACCTGATCAACTCAAAGAAGTGATTTTGCAAGATTTCGAACAAGGTTAAACTGAGGTTAAATATGTTATTGAAACACCGTAGTTTCCAAGTTGCCCTTCTCATTACACTCTATCTTCTACTTGCGCCCTATCTTCCTGACCTCTTTCATAGAGGTTTATATACAATTAGCCTCCTGATCAAAGATACTCTTCTCTGGTTGTTACCTTTTACAGTCTCTTTTTTCATAGGATATGCGATTGTCTCGTTTGGGAAAAAAGCCCCCCTCTTTATCCTTTGCCTGTTTTTTTTTGAAGCCGTTTCGAATGCGTGTAGTGTTTGGTATGCCTATCTATGTGGTTTTTTTGTCACCATCAATTTGGAGGCAATGAAGCCATCTACACTCCTAGACTCTTTTTCTCCTCTATGGCGAGCGCCCGTAATAAAGCCCGTATGGTGGAGTGCTGATAAAGGGGCTTTTGTTGGTATATTACTTGGTTTATGCTGTATCTTTTTTTCATTTCCACACAAAAACTTTTTTTTAAGAGGAAAGAGATTTGCTGAATTGATTTTAACCCGCTTCTTTGCCCGTCTCATTCCGATCTTTATTCTTGGATTTGTCGCAAGGATGTATAAAACAGATTTAATCAATCAAGTTGTGGGTCAATATGCAGAGCTACTTCTGTGGCTCGTTCTCGCACTTTTTGTCTATATCGCATTTCTTTTTCTCCTTGGAGGAGGTCCATCTGTCCCAGCATATACGCAACGAATTAAAAATCTTCTCCCCGCCTTTGGCCTTGCTTTTAGCTCAGGATGCAGCCTTTCTACCATGCCGTGGACAATTTCTGGAACTTCTAAAAACCTACAAAATAGGGAACTTGCCGGAGCGATTATCCCCTCGACAACAAATATTCAACAAATTGGAGACTGTATCATCAACAGCTTCTTTTGCTTTATTCTTTATTACCATTTTAACGGAAATCCAATCGATTTACTTACTTGGGCCCGTTTTAGCACAGTATTTGTCCTTGCCCGCTTTGCAACAGCAGCAGTATTAGGCGGCGCGATTTTCATTATGCTCCCGATTTACGAAACATATCTTGGCTTTACACCAGAAATGATTGCAATTATTTTAGCGTTTAATGTGATTTTAGATCCGCTCGTGACATGCACGAATGTGATTGCCAATGGCGCTTTATGTAGAGTATTTGAAAAAGTTTGGGTGGCTCTATCCAGAAGAATAGAGCCCACACACCGTTAGATAATAGAAACTTCGATAGCTTCTGGACCTTTACGGCCAGTGCCTTCTGTGAATTCCACTTTCTGACCTTCGCGGAGAGACTTAGGATCACCTTGAACATTGTTTGCATGCACAAAAAGATCTTTGCTGCCACTTTCCGGTGCAATGAATCCGAATCCCTTTTGCACGTTAAAAAATTTGATAGTACCTTTAGATTTACCCATAAAAACTCACTTAAAATTCCCACACAATTCGTGGGGTTCAGCAAATTTTACACGAAACGCTCTTTTAATGCACCTCAAATCCGAGACCATTGTGATTTCTCCCCTTTTCCCACAAATACATCACAAGGGTGTATCGCTCACCGAGGACCTCTTCGACAGAATGAAATGAGTAAGGCGTGATTTCGAAGCAGACGCCAAAATTGCTCTGGTAAGAATATTTTTTAAGAATTGCTTTGCTATATCTCGATGCCCAAAATGAGAGCTCTCCTCCCAAAACCTGTTCATTTTTGGAAAATTGAAAAATGAAACGATAATTCTCGTGGCCAAGTTCGGGAAGAGTATAATCATTATGCAAGCCGATAGCATCCGCTTGAATGAGTTTGTGAGCTGCCAACCGAATTCGATTCTGAAATTGCACGCCTAAATAAGACTCTATTCTCTCTTTGAAGGGAAAGAAGAAAGAGGGATGAAAAAGAGTTGCCAGCGCATGCTGATCTGTCGGCTGAACAAACGACTCATACTGTTCATAGAAGCCCTCTTTTTTTCTCACCCACGGAACATGATCAAATGCACTCTGCAATTTTGCATAGCAATCTTCCGAAAAGATCTCTTTGAAGGAAAATAGACGGAAACGGTCAGAGAAATTATAGTCTAGAGAAAATTTTCCAATTTGAGGATATTCCATATGTTCATCTTAGCCTGTATCTCCCCTTTTATGCCACTTGAAGAAAAAGTTGGGCAAATGATGATGGTCACTTTTCGCGGCGCTACCGCAAATGAGGCAGCGAAAACTTTAATCCAAGAAGTGGGGGTCGGAGGAATCATCTATTATAATTGGACAAATCAACTCTCTTCACCTGAGCAAGTGAAATATTTAAGCAAATCACTTCAAGACCTTTCTAAAATTCCATTATTCATAGCCGTTGATCAGGAAGGGGGAAAAGTTGCCCGTCTAAAAGAGGGTTTTACTATTTCTCCAGGCAATCAAGCAATTGGCGATAGTGGCGATCCAAAAATCGCCGAGCAACTCGCTTTTGTTATGGGTCAGGAGATGAAAGCCGTTGGCATCAATATGAATTTAGCCCCCGTTGTCGATGTGAATGTGAACCCATTAAATCCGGTGATCGGTTCAAGATCCTATAGTAACAAGCCTGAAATCGTTGTTCAATATGGGAGATCAGCACTTGATGGGTATCATAAAGCTGGAGTCCTCACAACACTCAAACATTTCCCAGGACATGGGGATGTCGCAATCGATTCGCATACCGATTTGCCAATCGTCAATAAATCCATGGAAGAGTGGGAACAAACAGAACTTTACCCTTTTGCAAAACTTGCAAAAGAGACCGATGCAATCATGACAGCGCACATTTTAGTTCCCTCAATGGATGTAGACAATTGCGCAACACTTTCCAAAAAGGTGATCTCTTATTTAAGAGAAAATATTGGCTTTCAAGGACTTGTGATCACCGATTCTCTTGTGATGGAAGGAGTTTTAAAACAATCCAAAACAATTGAAATGGCTGCAATACAAGCCATCAACGCAGGATCCGATCTTTTGCTTTTTGGCGGAAAGATGCTCAATCAAGAGCGAAAAGAGCTATCGCCAGAAGAGATCAAGCACATCCATCAATCCATTGTCGACGCAGTCAACAATGGATTAATCCTTGAAGAAAGAATTGATCAAGCAGTCAGGCGGATTCTTCAAGCAAAAAAGACTTTTGAAACATCCGCCAACTCATTATAAATCGAACTGAATACCGATTGCAAAAGCGTTATTTTTCATACTTCTAATCTTAACCTCGACTTTGTACATTTTTTGAAAGGCAGATCCGAGGGAGGCGTCCGATGATATTATTATTTTTTTACGAGTTAATAGCAGCAACGTCCCTATTGACGAGTAAAAAAATAATAAAAGCTCGGACGCTCTCACCGGAGATGC
>DAIDIM010000170.1 GCA_027459365.1 Chlamydiota bacterium | reverse complement strand
CCGATGTGTCTCTTCGACGACATTCGGGAATAGCTCACAATACTAAAAAATTGTTAAATAATTAAAGCTTTTCGGTATTCATCAAGAAAATTAGATCTTTCATGACGTTGGTCGATTCCATGAGCTGCAGATCGTTTTGACTAAAGAGATTCACCGATTCTGCATCAAAATTCTTTTTTTGAATTTCGTTTAGAAAACTTTGATAATTTTTATTATTGGCAATTCGTTTTTTTGAATTCACTTTCAACTTTTCAAAGTAGGGAGAATAGGTAGAAAGTTTTTGTTGCAAATTGTAACGGTACATAGGGCCTAATTGAATGCGGTGCAATTGAGATAAATCGGATAAGTCATCATCAAAATGGGCTTCAATGACATCATTTTCTAGTGGGAATTTGGCATATTTTTCCCCAATATCGATCCCAGATAATATTCCTGGAACTTCAATGTCTGAACCCACCCCATCAAGTTGGGGACTTTTCCCAGAAACGGTATAATATCGCCCGCGGGTCACTTTATATTCGCCTTGAGGATTGACTTTTTGGGTATTTACAGGGTCCAGTGTAAAAGTTTGAAAAGACCCTTTTCCAAAAGTGTGGTCATCGCCTACGACGATGGCTCTGCCGTAATCTTGGAGTGTCTGAGCAACAATTTCAGCAGCCGATGCGCTAGCACGATTCACTAAAACAAATAAGGGCCCATCCCAGATGGGTCTCCCTTCCACTTCGCGCAAATGTTGCAATTTTCCTGTATTGTCTTGAATGGAGACCACAATCCCTTTGTTGATAAAAAGGCCAGTAACGGAAACCGCTTGTGTGAGCAGGCCGCCTGCATTATTGCGCAAATCGAGAAGAATCCCTTTTAAATGATGCTCTTTTTTCAACGACTCAATCGCTTTTCGAAGATCCTGGGCTGAAGAGCTCTTTCCATCTTGATAAAAAGAGAAGAGTTTTAAATGGGCAATCACACCATCTCCGAATGGTTCAAAAGAGGTTTCAAGACGACTATCCTCAAGAACCACCTCATTTCGAATGAGCTCAACCTCAATCTTATCGACTCGTCGATCGCCATCCTCTTCCACTTCGCGCAACATTGTTAAAAGGACAGGGGTCCCTTTTTCTCCACGAATTAACTCCACCGCCTCTGTGATATCGAGTCCGACCACCGGCTCATGATTGACAGCGATAATTTTGTCATTCAACTTAATCCGGTTACTTTGGCTAGCGGGGCTATTTTCCAAAATGCGTTTAATGACAAGTCCATCGAGGTTATCATGCAGTTGTGCCCCAATTCCAAATAAGCGCTGCTGCACTTGAATCATAAATTGGTTGGCTTCACCTGGGGTAAAGTAGTTGGTATGAGAATCGAGCGAGCTGGCAATCGATTTTAAAACACAGGCCAAAATTAACCTCTGGCGCTCTTCGATATTTGGCTCTAAAAATTCTGCCTCGCGATTGACTCTCCTTTTTTCAAGCCTTTGAAAAAACTTGGCCTTTGTGTCGTCATCTAGCTTTGCAACCGCTTCAGATTGTAATGATTTAATGCGACTTAAGCGGATCAAAAGCTCATCTTCATTCTGTGCCCAGGGAAGATCTTTGAATTCTTCACTTTTTACACCTTTCGGTAAAGGCTCTTGGGCGATTTTCTCCTCAAATACTTTTCTTCGGTCAATTGCGTCCAAAAAAACGGCATGCATTTGATGAAATATCGAAAAGTCTCCCGCCTTATATCCCTTAACTGCGGTTTGAAGTGTCATCTCCGTGGGCTGTAACCAGCTCTTGATTTCACTTTCCACGAAATAGGTTTTTGTAGGGTCGAGCTCTTCCAAAAAGTTTTGAAAAATTCTCTCCATCAAGGCGACCGTGATCGCTTTATGAGATACATGGGCCTTGAGAATTTCTTCAACTTTTAACTTTACATCTTTTGGAGTGAGCTGGGGCTGTTTGCACTCCCCACTCACGAAAACAAGAATCAAGACCCAAAAAAGCCACAAGCGCATTGCACTTTACCCAAGTTTTAACACTATACTGCGGGGCCATTTACTTTTTTGTTTTCACCGCGTCAAAACGCAAAAAGTAAACGCCCCGCAGTATAAAATCTATCTTATATATCCTCGAATTTCTATGGAACAAAAATTGAGATTCCCGCTTCAAAATCGGCTTTCCCTCTGGACAAAATCCTTAAATACCTATAAATCAGATACTTATCGATTTATCTCCTAAAATCATTATTATTAAAAACGAAAAAAATGTGGGTATTAATTAAAACCGGGCAATTTATGTACATATTGACCCCCTTGGTTAGTTCTAGGTAGTTCCATTTTTTGCCTAAATAGGGCGTCTAAATC
>DAIDIM010000168.1 GCA_027459365.1 Chlamydiota bacterium | reverse complement strand
AGTTCACAACGTTCACTGTATTAAATAAAGAATGTAAGGCAATTGCTGAAAAAAGAGAGCCTGTTTTTTCATAGATAAAACCTAAAAATAAGGAAAAAACAAAAAGAGAACCAACAATTGTCAGGTTTGATATTTTTTGTTCAGGGGAGTAGTGAAAAAGTGAAAACAGTAAAGAGGTGATAAAAATGGCCTGTTTTTTCCCTAGATGCTGTCGAATGAATGATTGTAAAAAACCGCGAAAAAGAATCTCTTCGACAAAGGGGGCTAAAACAACAATGGAGATTAAGGCCAGAACAAAAAGGACAGGATATCCCAAAGTCATTTTGAGAAATTGGACCGCAAGTTGATCTACGGCATGATGAATATGAAAGATATTGGTGATGATCCAGTCGAGGCCTTGATTGACAAAGATAACGAGCGGAAAAGAGATGATCCATGTTGTGAGTGCCGCCCCAAGATCTTGTAAAAGAGAATGTTTACTTTTTGCCCAAATATTCCGACAAACTGGGAAAATCACAAAAAGTGCGAGAAGACAGATAAGAATCGCCGATGAATTGAGGAAGTTCGTCCAGGCAGCATAGCTTAGAACAACATGCTCTGATTCTTTGATGAAAGTTGCTTTTTTCAACCATTTTCCAGCTATTGGAGAGATGATAACTGAGAAGAGAAAATAGATAAAAAAAGCGGATGCTGTATGAAACCACCGAATAGAAAAGAACCAATGGAAGGATGGAAAAAGAAAAAAATCTCTCTTCCATCCAATTGCTAGAACAATTAACGCAAATATAGCAAAAGAAATGATGCTCATCTGCTTTTTGCAAGGAGAATGTAATCGCTAATCCGATTTGTTAGTTCTCTTGTCAACTGCATATGAGCAATCCCCATTGGAGTTTTTGTGAAAGCTGGATTTCCCCAAGTAATTAAACTATAATCATCCCCTGCAATCGTTTTTGGAATGAAATAGGTATCTTTTACAATTTCTTGCAGTACAATTTTTGGATTTGCTCCTCGATTATCCACAACTCTAAGGCGAACTGCCATATTGAGATGGGACGATATCTCTTGCGGCAGATCATTTTTGGATTTGCTAGCTGGAACAATCTCATGTTCAACAAGTTCTAAAAAGACAGCAAACTCTTGATCTGCAAATTCCCTCTTTATCCAAGAAAGATCAGATCCGAAAGGATTTTCTGAGAATGTGTCATCTTCTTTTGAGACGACAAAAATTTTCCCACCCTGTCTAATTTGAGAAGAAATCATTGAGGTAAGTTCTTCAGAAATACTCCAAGGAAGCTCAAATGTTGCAGTATCAATCATGGATGCAATCGCAGCAACAGGTTTTGCTCTACCATCTTCGTGGTATCGAGTCATATAATCTGCATTATGTGAGCAACCGATCAGAAAAAGCGAAAGAACGAATAAGGGAAAGTAGCGCATGAGTTTTTCCTTTTTTATTATCAAATATAACAAAGAGATTTCATTTCAGTAAAGCACTGCTCGCAAAATTCGACATTTATGCAAGCGGTCTGCTGCTTGCGAAACAAAGAATCGATGAATAGGATTGCAGTTCAATTTGTGCAGGGAGAACAGCTCCTGAATCGGGTTCGTTCAAGCAGTGCGCATCCCAATCATCTTCTGTTTTTACGATTTGCCTCCAAGTGTTATTGCTTGGAAGAGTGACATTGACTGGATGACTATATGCGTTAAAAGCAGCATAGAGTGGTGGCGAACCGACAAGTGTAAAGCCGAGAAAGCGAGATTGTTCGCTCCAATCAGGATGATCCGCGGTGATTCCATGCCACGTCACATCATTTGCTGAAAGAAATTGTGTATGTTTTAACGAATTTTGTTTTTTTCTAAATGAGATTAGAGAAGAAACAAAATTGAAAATTTTTTCATTTTTCTCTAAAAGATTCCATAAAAAGTAGTTGATTTCGTTATCTTGAACAAAAGGGTTATTATTCCCTTTTCTTGTATGACCATATTCATCTCCCATCAATATCATTGGGATTCCTTGGGAAAGGAAAAGGGCCAGTAAAAAATTACGCATTTGTCTTTCTCGAAGGGCTGCGATTCCGGGATTCGTGGTAGGTCCTTCAGCACCGCAATTCCAGCTGTCGTTGTTATTACAGCCGTCATTATTCATTTCGCCGTTATCGTAATTGTGTTTCATTTGGTAGCTCACCAGATCACGCAGGCAAAACCCATCATGCGCTGTGATTAAATTGACACTCGAAAGAGGGGTATTTGAATTGTTATAAATCGATTGACTTCCCGTCAATGAATCGGCAAATGAACCTGTCTGAGATGTGGTCCCCTTAATAAATCGTCGCACTGAATCTCGATATTTTCCATTCCAATCAGACCAATTTTTCAAATGATTTGGGAAAAGACCGACTTGATATAGGCCCCCTGCATCCCATGCCTCTGCAATGAGTTTTATATCCTTTTTTTGGCACAATTCGGTAATTGCTTTGAGAACAGAAGCTTCAGAAACTGCAACGGGATGTCCTTTTAAATCTCTTGTAAATATGGCTGCGAGATCGAATCGAAATCCATCAATATGCATTTCATCAATCCAATATTGTAGACAATCGACGATATACTTTTGAACGGTTGGATGATTGCAATTGACTGTATTGCCACAACCTGTGTAATTGAGATAATGGCCTTCGTCACTAATCATATAATAAATTCTGTTGTCTAAGCCCCGAAAATGAATGTAGTAATTTCGATCATTGCCTTCACCCGTATGGTTGAAAACAACATCAAGAAAAACCTCAATACCTTCTTGATGGAGTTTTTTGACCATGGTTTTAAATTCATTGATGGGTGCGAATAGTGAATCTGTTGCTGCAAATCGGCGCATTGGAGCGAAGAAGAAAAGTGTATTATATCCCCAATAATTTGGCAGAGGTTCTCCTGTTTGAGGTTGCGCATCTTTGCAATGAATCTCATCGAACTCAAAAACAGGCATTAATTGGACAGCATTGATTCCTAATTTTTTTAAATAAGGGATTTTTTCAATCAGCCCCAAATATGTACCAGGATGTTCAACTTGTGAGGAGTGATGTTGCGTAAAGCCACGTACATGCATTTCATAAATGATCAGATTTTCTTTTTTTATGTTCGGAGTTGTCACTCCTTCCCAATCAAAAGGGGGGGGGAGGAGAATCGGCACTCGGTACTGTCGCTCGCTTGTTCCCCATATACGTGGTATATTTAAAATTTTTGCATAAGGATCTGTTAACCAAATAGTTTCATTAAACAACTCATTTGTGTCATGAGAGAAAGGGCCTGCAGCTCTGTAGGCATACTCTGAGCCATCGGGAACATTTTCAAGACTTAAATGCCAAATATCTCCACTTCGATGCATTGGGAATTGTTGTTGAACATCTTTAAATCCAGGAGAAAAAAGGCCAAGGGTTAAAGCAGTCGCATGTTTTGAAAAAACAGCAAAATTGAATTGCCTGTCCCTAACAGAAAGGCCCAAAGGAAAACTTGATCCAGGAGAAATGACAATTTTATCCATTCATTTGATACATATAATATTTAGTTTTTTTTTCCTATGCAGATATTTTCTTGCAGGCTATTCCTAAAACGTCTATAACGAATATACCGAAACAACTTTAAGGATCGGGGTTTTGACAAAAAGGATTCTATAAACTGATCCTTAAAGTTGTTTCGGTATGACTGTAATTTAGGAGAACCAATGTCCTACGAAAACGCAAAAGCTAACTTAAAAGAGTTCGGGAAAGAATTGAATCTTGATGCTCTGGATTTCGATGAAAATCACACCTGCATTCTCGGAATAGATAATACTTTCTCTTTGCACATCACTTACGAGCAAAATTCCGATCGACTTTATCTTTATGCACCGATTCTCGATGGTTTACCAAAAGATGATAAAATTCTCTTGAAACTCTATTCCCGACTCCTTGAAGGATCTATGCTCGGTGGTCAAATGGCCGGCGGCGGCATTGGAGTTGCTCCAAAAGAAGAATTGATCCTCATG
>DAIDIM010000165.1 GCA_027459365.1 Chlamydiota bacterium | reverse complement strand
ACTTATGTCATTTTTTGAAAGGCAGATCCGAGGGAGGCGTCCGATGATTTTATTATTTTTTTGCGAGTTAATAGCAGCAACGTCCCTATTGACGAGTAAAAAAATAATAAAAGCGCGGACGCTCTCACCGGAGATTCCAACAAAAAATGACATAAGTCGAGGAAAAGACTTAAAAATGGTGTAGTCAATGAAAAAAAGGGGAATCAAACTGTCCAGTTTAATAAGTCTTAGAGGAGAGTATTGGTATCGTGGTACCCTGTTTTCATTAAATAAACCGATCAAGTCAACAGCTAAAGGAAAAAAAATGATGGTGCTGGCGACTAAAACAATCGGAGGAGAGCGAAGAGTCAAATTGATCCATTTTGGAGCGCTTGGCTATGGACATAATTATGATCAAAAAGCGAAGAAAAGTTATTTAGCGCGTAGTGCACAGATCCGAAATAAGGCTGGTGAGCTGACTAGAAATGATCGCTGGAGTGCAAATTACTGGGCACGGAAGATTTTATGGCCAATCAACAAACCTGCACGAGGACCAAGATCCACTTGATCAAAGAGGAGTTTAAATGAGGGATCGAATGCGCGGGATGGTTTTTGAATCTGTACAACTTCCCTACTCGAAGGCCACTGGTCTCGACTCGTGATCTTTTTATGCTGTGAGCTTTCTCATTTCTGGACACAAAAGATCCCATCTTTGAGCGATTCTTTACCGAAATTGATGAGGATTCCCGATGTGAGTCCTGCAAAGTGAAGATGTGTTTGAAGTTGCGCAATATAATATGGCGTGTCAAGGTTGAACGCTTTGATTTCTATCACCAACTTGTTGTCAATCACGATGTCGAGAAAAAGAGGTTTGCGCACAGATTTTCCCTTATAAAGGACGGGAACTGCGACTTGTCTTTGAAAGGTAATCTTGCGTAAGGCCAATTCATGACAAAGAGCAGACTCATAAACGCTCTCTAAGAGACCAGGCCCTCCTAAAAGATCATGCACTTCTTGTGCTGCTTGGATAATTTTTGTATTTAATTCGTCTTGCATCTATCTCTACAAAGTTGGAAACCATTTTCTTTTGGTACTTCTGATGATCTGGCTTTCGCTCAAGGAATGGCCGTTTTTATTCCTTGTAATTTCATCCAAATAAGTTAAGCAGTCCTCATTCTCTATTTTCCATTTTGATCATTAAAGCTTCCTTTTTATCTTCATCATTTAAATCGGAGACTCTCATTTCGCCGTCGAGAAGTTGAAATACAGTGTGGTCTTTTTCTTTGGCGATATACATCCATGTCTCTCCCATCATAATAACGCCATATAAATTTTATTCCTTTACGGTATGTATAATTGTTGCATTCAACTGACCGTGATCTGTATTTGGGGGAACTATATTCACAGAGATAAGACCTTTCTCTTTGTCAAAGCTAAACAATATGTTTGCATGTGTTCCGTCTTGATGAAATAGCCGCTTAGCCTCCGAGCGTAAGAAATCGGTCCATTGCAGCATGCATAAGGATTCTGTATTGGCTATCCATTCTGGTTGAACAATCATGTTTTCTTAGGCCCTAGTGTAAAGAAAACATTTTAGACATTTCTACGATTTTTTTTCCAGAAGTTCTCGTTTCCGAACTTCTGAAAAAACAAGAGAAGACTCGTAAAATCAATGGGAACAGACAAGATCTCTCTGATTTAAAAGATTGATCATTTCTTTGACGGACGTTTTTTTAGAAGCTGTGTAAATATTAAATAATGTCATTTCTGCCTGCTTCTCCCAAAGACTTGGTTCTTTTTCTGAATCAATACCTATCACTTCTTGCATGAGTGTTTCGATTTCTGATAAAGCACTTGACCCTAATAGCATCTTGCTCACTCTGATTAGGTCCTTCATATATTCGCATAGCTGTTCACGTTTGAAAGTATCGAGTGGGTTCATTACTGCGGTTTCTTTGGGAATAGATTGCATGTATGAAATAAATTGTATGATCTGAAGCTCTATAATTTTTGCAAAAAGATCTTTCCTTCCACACCTTAAGCTGGCTAAAGAGGCCTCCAAGTAATTAGGAGCAAGCCCAACTATTCTGTTAAGTTCATCTCTTCGCACTTCTTCTGTTGACAGGCTGTTATACCACTCTAGTATGAACTTTTTTTCTCCGTTTTCTGGAAAAGAGGTGCAAAATTGTTCGAATATTTTAAACACTTTTTCATAAGCAAAGTGAGCTTGGTCTTGCGTCTTGTTGTCTTTTTCAAAACACAAACCGGCTATGAGAGCTGGATCTGCACCAGTCAAGCAAACATATTTTTTTTTATCGAGATCTAGACAGAGTTGTCCTATCTCGTCATAGAGAGGGATTGCTTCCGACGAAGAGCTGGTAATTTCCAACATTTCTGCCTTGCGAAGGAGTGCGTGAACTAAATAGATATCGCAAATACTTGATTCCATAGAATCA
The DNA here is from genome assembly GCA_027459365.1 of Chlamydiota bacterium. GTDB lineage: Bacteria > Chlamydiota > Chlamydiia > Chlamydiales > SM23-39 > DAIDHZ01. The sequence continues at coordinate 1,495 of DAIDIM010000165.1, read as the reverse complement.
TCGCTCGATGTGGTTTCATAGGAGTTTGAATCGATAGAATCAGTTTCAGAAGCATCCGAATCTATCAACTCAGATTGCATAGTGCGACAAAAATCGATCTCGTTGTCTGCCAGGAGAGAAAGTTTTTGAAGAACGATTTCCATTTTTTCCAAATCGCCCATTTGTTGATACAATGTCCAGCTGCTAAGCAGCAGAGCAAATCCACGGGATAAACAATGAAATTTTTCTAAGACAACCGAAGCTTCTTTTTCCATGAGACGCGCTGCATCTTGGAATTGAGAGAGTTTGATCGCCTGGAAAGCTGCCGAATAGTACAGATCGAGAATATTTCTAAAGAATTTATGCTCTCCCCTATAATACTCATCTACATTTATGCAATCGCTCTGAAATCCGCGGGACAGGGCATCATCTGCTTCTTTTTCTAAAACTAAATAGTTGAGTTTGGCTTGAATAAGTTTTGATGACTCCATTGCGATTTCATCAGAGTGTAGGGCAGAGGGCTGTATAGAAGAATATGCGGGATCAATAGTTTCAGATTCTTGATCTATCGCGTCTATATTAGAATAAACTTCAGAGAAACGGTCTAAAGAAATACTTTCAATCATGAATCCTCAAAATTTTTGAACTCATTTTAAATTAAATGGGAAAATTAATAAAGATAAAATATTGAGCTTTTTAAGCTCGGAAACAACAATCTTTGTCTAGAGAAGAAAGTTAATCGACCCAGCCCGAAAGGAGACGCGAAGGCTCATCTGATGAGACATCGCGTCTTTCGGCCCGTTACTCTATTGTGTCCAATTTATCCATGATTTCTTCTTGCAAATCATTCAGTTTTTTGACCAAATTGCTTGTCATATTTTGCAAGTTTTGCATGGTGAGCTGCATGACTACGGGCATTTTTTTGATGATTGCTTGCCCCTCTGTCGATGTGTAAAAAGCAAGCATACTATTGATCTCTTCTTGAGAAAATGTCTTCGCGTAAATATCGATAGCCATCGCCTCAACTGTCTTCCAATTCAACTCATTTTTTACAAGAGCCGTCATTTCTTTCTGCGCAGCATGGATCATTTTTTGCTTCTCAGGAGAAAGCTCTTGGTTGGAGAAAACTTCCTTCATGGAGTTTTCTAACATTCCGTCTACTTCTGCGATCGAATTTTCAAGAAGACTTTTTGTATTGGTAATCTCTAACAATTTTCTGATAGACACTTCGCTTGAGTTCTCAATGGTCAAAACATCGTTAGGCTTAATAAAGGCAATCGGATCTTCCCCTGAGAGTTTATTTTCAGCTATTGCTGGAAGAGAGAGTCCCAAAGTTACTAACAAAATGAGTGATAATTTTTTCATAAGATCCCTTTAGTTCAAAAATAACGCTAATCTCGACTTATGTCGTTTTTTGGTAGGCAGATCCGAGGGAGGCGTTCGATGATTTTATTATTTTTTTGCGAGTCAATAGCTGCAACGACCCTATTGACGAGCAAAAAAATAATAAAAGCGC
>DAIDIM010000161.1 GCA_027459365.1 Chlamydiota bacterium | reverse complement strand
GCATCTCCGGTGAGAGCGTCCGCGCTTTTATTATTTTTTTACTCGTCAATAGGGACGTTGCTGCTATTAACTCGCAAAAAAATAATAAAATCATCGGACGCCTCCCTCGGATCTGCCTTTCAAAAAATGACATAAGTCGAGATAATGTTTTTTGATTTGCACTTTCCTTTCTAAAAAAGATATGACAAGCTATACTCCATTAAAAATAGAGATAGGCGATCATGGACGATAATCAGAAAAAAATCTTAAGTAAAATAGCGATGACCATTCGTGGTCTTTCAATGGATGCAGTGCAAAAGGCGAATTCTGGCCATCCTGGAATGCCAATGGGATGTGCGGAGTTGGGAGCCTATTTATATGGCGTATTGCTGCGTCATAATCCTAAAAATTCGAAGTGGATGAATCGAGATCGCTTGGTATTGTCTGCCGGCCATGGTTCCATGTGGCTATACTCTTGCTTGCATTTGTCTGGTTTTAATCTGTCGTTAGATGAGATTAAACGCTTCAGACAGCTCCATTCACATACGCCAGGCCATCCCGAATATGGTTTGACAGATGGTGTTGAGGCGACGACGGGTCCATTGGGGCAGGGTGTGGGGAATGCGATTGGGATGGCACTTGGTATGAAGTTGCTGGGGTCGAAATTCAATCAGAAGGATTTTCCGATTTTTGATAACAAAATCTATTGTGTCGCAGGTGATGGTTGTATGATGGAGGGGGTCTCTTCGGAAGCCTCTTGCTTTGCAGGTCACTTGAATTTGAACAATCTCGTCTTGCTCTATGATTCAAACCACATTTGCTTAGATGGACCGACCAAGGAATGTTTTACCGAAGATACGAAAAAGCGCTACGAGGCGTATGGCTGGGATGTGTTTGAGATCAATGGCTATGATTTTGATGAGATGGAAAGGGTTCTTGGTGGATTGCAAAAAAAACAGGATAAGCCAACCCTTGTGATCGTTCATACAGTTATCGGCAAGGGTTCCCCGAATAAAGCGGGAACTTCAAAAGTGCATGGATCACCTCTTGGGAAAGATGAGGTGATTGCATCCAAAGAGGCCTTGGGTATTCCTCTCGAAGAGTTTTATGTGCCGGATGAGGTAAAAAAATATTTTCAGAATAGGTTGTCTCAAGATTCGCAATTAGAAACATCTTGGAATGAGATGTTTAAGAAGTGGGCAAACAGGAATCCAGATCGTGCGTTACAGTTTGATCGAATGAAAAGCTACTATCTGCCGAGTGATTTGGAAGAAAGATTGAAAGCGATTGAAATCAAGGCCCCTATTGCGGGTCGAGCTGCTTCTCAAGAGATATTGCAAACTCTTGGAAAATTATTGCCTCAGTTAGTGGGAGGATCTGCCGATTTATCAGTTTCCGATTTGACGATGATGAAAGATTATCCGATCATTGCGCCTCTCAATTTTAGCGGACGAAATATCAAATTTGGTGTGAGGGAATTTGGGATGGGAACGATTTGTAATGGACTCTCTCTTTGCGGGATGTTTCAGCCCTATTGTGGAACGTTCTTTACATTCTCAGATTATATGCGCAATTCTATACGACTTGCAGCGCTCACGCCATATCATGTGATTTACCAATTTACACATGATTCTATTTTCCTCGGTGAAGATGGACCAACCCATCAATCGATTGAGCAATTATCGTCTCTTCGCGCAATGCCTCACTTAAATCTGATTCGTCCCGCCGATTCTCATGAGGTGCGAATGGCTTGGATTGCAGCCCTTCAATATAAGGGCCCTACGGCGCTTGTCTTATCTCGACAAAACTTGCCCGATTTGAAAGAGACCCAAGTCTCTTTCAAAGATGGAGTAGGGAGGGGCGCCTATATTGTTAAAAAAGAGAAGAAGAAGCCCGATTTCACGCTGTTTTCCACTGGATCAGAGTTACATGTCGCATTGGAAGCGGCGAGTTTGCTCGAAAAGCAGGGAAAAGATGTGCGGGTTGTTTCGATGCCTTGCTGGCAGTTATTTGAGAAACAGGATGCTGCTTATAAAAATACAATTCTTGGCGGCGATTTAGGGAAAAGGGTTGCAATTGAGGCGGGAACTGAGCTTGGATGGCATAAATACATCGGCATTGATGGAATTGCGATTTGCATGCATAGCTTTGGTTTATCAGCGCCAGCGCAAGAACTTGCAGTCGAATTTGGCTTTACGGCAGAGGCGGTTGTCAAAAAGTTAATTGGCTAATTTTAATATTTAAATACTCCAACATCTCTGGGTCGGTTTTGGCAAGCCATTTTTGCAATGGTGATAGAGAATCGTGCAATGTTTTTTGGTAGGTGCAATTTGGATCGCGTCTGAAATCGCCAATATCGATTTGATAGGTTTTTCCGTTTTCAAATCCGTAGTTGGGTAAAAAATGGGGGTCTATGTTCAGAATTCCTTTTTGCGTTCGTTGAATGACAAGCTCAACAAAAGTATCCAAAAGTTGTTGTTTTTCTTGTGTGTTTGATTTGAGGAATGCGCTTGCCCAAAGGGGCCGTTTATGCTGGAGAATAAACAGAGTGTCATCAAGTAAAAGTTGGTGGCGAATTCCAAGAGGATCAAAAATGGTGATTTTTTGGTGAGTATTGCTTTTTCCCAAATGTAGCGCAATTGTCCCAGTCATTTCTCCAAGTTCATTTTTTGCAATGCGAAAACTTTCAAAAGCCAGCTTCTTTTTCTCGTCAATCTTTTCTTTTTTTTGCGAAAGCATTTTTGGGAAAAGACGGGTCCAAAAGGGAGGAGTAAATTTATCTGTCCGAATGCATTTTAGGACATATTTTTGATCGGCACTTTCAAATGCAAAACACTGTCTTCCTCTCCCAAGATATCGAAAAGGTTGCTTGAGAATCTGCTGTGTCTCAACATCTAAGGTGGTATTTACTAAAAGTTGTTTTTCTGGTCGTAAGTGATTAATACTAAAGCCTTTGCGTAAAAAATAAAGACCTTGTCCAATGAAGAGTGAAAAGATGCAAAGGAGGAAGATAAAAAGGATTTTCATTCTTAAATGTTAGTAAATGAAGCTGAGATTGTCTATACTATTTCTTATGTGTGGCTTCACTGGTTGGGTCGATTTAGATCCGCTAAATTTACAAGTTTTAGAGAAGATGACGAAGACTTTAGAAAGGAGGGGTCCGGATGCATCTGGTATCTTTATTCGCGGCAAAGTGGCGCTGGGTCATCGCCGTTTAAAAGTTATCGATTCAGAGGGAAGCTCGCAGCCAATGATCAGCGCGGATGGGCGCTATGTGCTGGCATATAATGGGGAGATATACAATTTTGGTGAATTGAGAAAGGAGTTAGAGGCACTTGGAAGGGGATTTCAAACAAGAGGTGATACAGAGGTTCTTCTCCAAGCGTTGATTGTTTGGGGTGAAGTTGCTCTAGAAAAAGTTGTAGGGATGTTTGCTTTTGCTTTTTGGGATCTGAATACAGAGACGTTACTTCTGGCTCGCGATCATTTAGGAGTGAAACCTCTTTATGTTTATCGCGATGAGAGGAGGATCCTTTTTGGCTCTGAAATTAGAGCTCTTTTAGAACATCCGGCTTGTCCTTGCACGATCAATCCAAACGCGATTGGCCTTTATCTTGAGTGTCAATATATACCAAGCCCTCATACGATTTATCAGAAGATTCAAAAGGTGCCTCCCGCCACTGTATTGAGATACAAAAATGGCTCTTTGGATCAGCGCCTATTTTGGACGCCCAGCTATTTTCCAAAATGTGAAGAGAATGCAGAAGAGGTTTTAGAAAAGAAATTGCGCGAGTCAATCCGCTCTATGCTTATCGCCGATGTCCCTCTTGGGGCATTTGTGAGCGGAGGAATCGACTCCTCTTTGATTGCGGCGCTGATGCAACAGGAGAGCCGCCAAAAAGTGGAGATGTTTTCGATTGCCTTAAATCATGGGCATGGGGAGCAACAGCATGCAAAAACAGTTGCAGAGCATCTAGGGGCAAGATTTCATCCATTTGTTGTCAGCGCTACTGATTTAATGGAAACATTGCAGCACGGATTTGATGAACCGTTTGCAGATCAGGCGATATTGCCTACACTGATTCTATCGCGAGAGACAAAAAAGCATGTGAAAGTTGTTCTTACCGGTGAAGGGGCAGATGAAATTTTTGCAGGCTATAGCAACTATGCAAAAAGACTCAAAGATAGAGCTTTTGCAAATCGACTCTATCGAACCCCATTTCCCTATTTTTACCCCATGCTACCAACAAAATTGCGAAAAAGCCGACTTTGCATGGCATCTTCTCGGGCATTATCCAGAAGATATTCTGGAGTTCCCAAACTGTTTGCCCGAGAAACGTACCCATCTGTTCTTACACAAGATTTTTTATCGTTCCAGGAAAATACAATTGAGATGATTGCAGAGGGGTTTTTCTTTGAATGCAATTCAGAGGAATATTTAGATAAAATGTTGCATATCGATACACGTCTTTGGCTTGCCGATGATTTGCTTACAAAAGTAGACCTTGCAACCATGACACATTCAATCGAAGCGCGCGTCCCGTATCTTGATCATCGTCTTGTTGATTTTGCATGTGCGCTTCCAACAAAATTAAAAATGGAAGGGATGAATGGGAAAATGATTTTAAAGAATATTGCGAAAAAATATCTTCCTGCAGAAATTGTACATCGCCCAAAATGGGGTTTTGTAATGCCCCTTGGCGATTGGCTATCAAAAGAGTTAAAACCGTGGCTCACCGATGCATTATTCAACTTAGAAAAAAGAAACATTTTTAACAAAAAAGCGATTCGACAATTGCGAGAATTTCCGAAAAAATCGGATGCGATGCGCTTGTATTCATTACTTGTTTTAGAGATCTGGTTCCAACGGTTTGCAAACAATCATAGATTTTAATTCAATAAATTACTATAATGGAGCGGGTGAAAACAATCCTTCTAGCAATTTTACTTGTCTCTACGGCCTTTGGGCAGAATCTCTCCTTTGCAAATAATGGGTCACTGACGATATTTCCAATTAATCCAGGTTCTAGAGGCGCAGATATTGTGAGTATGTTCAATCTACTCAACAACGCGAACTCGATTTACAAATTGTCTAGCTCGCAGATTGCCTTACAGACAACGAGAAATGGACTGATTACGAATGTGCAATTCATCATACCCATGGCCAATTCCACTATTTTAGTTGTTGGCTATTTGATGCCAGATAATCGAACTCCTCCTGGTGTTGCTGGGGGAATCCCACAACCAATACCTGCGGGACTAACAGCAACAGCTTCGAGATATGGTTATATTGCTCTTCCCGTCGAACAAATTGTAGAAATGGTCTATTCGCCGATTATGATGCAATCCTCGTTCATATTTACATCGACAGTGCTTGGTGGGACTTTGCCCCTTTTCTCTGTCGATCTTGCCCAAAGAGCTGCAGATATTATTCAAGCTGTGAATCTCTTAAATACTCCACCCATCGCAAATCCTGGTACATCGAATGCGTCACCTCCTGTGAGTATGCTCACAACTGTCAATGGTCCTTATTATGGTGTCACAAATCCCTCTAGTCAATTGATTGTCAATGGTAAGATTCCTCGCATTGTATCAATCACTCCTGTCTCACCCAATGGCACTTTACTGCTCGTGCAATTTAAACCTCTTGTTACGAATAACAATCTCTTACAAGGAGAAATTGCGACGATTGTCATTGCACCGGATCAAGTTAATGAGATACAATTTTCGCAACAATGAAGACTTTTAGCGCCACTCTTTTTATTGCTGGATGTTGCATTGGAGCCGGTATGCTTGGCTTGCCAGTTGTTAGCGCTCCTGCAGGATTTATTCCGACAACTCTTGCAATGATCATCACCTATTTTTTTGCGACAACGACAGGTCTTCTTTTAGTAGAAGCAGCCCTTTGGTTTGAAAATAGGGTCCATCTCATTTCACTCTGCGATTTTGCACTCGGCCGCATTGGAAAATGGGTTGCTTGGACATTTTTCCTTTTTCTCTTTTACTGTTTATTTGTTGCTTACATAGAGGGGGGAGGACAACTCTTCACAAGCCTTCTCTCAACACTATTTTCTAAGACTTTTTCTCGAGAAGTGGGGATCTTTGTCTGCGTTCTCTTTGTTGGAAGTATCGTCTATTTGGGAACGAAAGCTGTTGGTGTTTTAAGTCGCATGTTTCTCATTGCACTTGCGATTTCCTATGGCGCGCTCATGATGTTCGGAATTCCTCACATCCAAGCAACACAACTTCTCCATACAAATTGGAAGGCCGCATTTGCAACCATTCCGATTCTCTTTATCTGCTTTGGCTATCAGAATTTAGTGCCGACGATCATTTACTACGTTTCGAAAAATGTCCACTCCATTAGGCGAGCCATCTATATTGGGACGCTCATTCCATTCATCATTTATTCTCTTTGGAATTTTGTGATTTTGGGCATCTTACCCGATATGGATCTGTCTAAAATTGTACACCAAGGAGAAATGGTGACAGGACTTTTACAAAAAGCCTCTGAATCACCATCTGTCCTCTTTTTTGCGAATACCTTTTCATTTTTCGCCATCCTCACTCCCTTTATGGCGTCAGCAATTGCTTTTGTCGATTTCTTTAAAGACGGTTTAAAAAACGTAACCCTTTTCCAATATGACCCAATCGTTTTTGCAGCAGTATTAGTTCCCCCAACATTGTTTACTCTATTTCATCCAAACTTGTTCTTGTCGGCGCTCGGATTTGCCGGCGGCTTCATTGATGCAGTCCTTTTTGGGATACTGCCTGTGCTGATTGTTTGGGTTGGACGCTATGTGAATAAAATGAAGGGACCTTATCAAGTGGCGGGAGGAAAGTTTGTTTTAGGAATTGTGTTTTTATTCTCGCTAGGTGTGCTGTTGTATCGTGTTTCAGGGATGGTTTAACGGACAAGATGGGTTGAATCCATTTGTTTACATCCTTCTTCTTTGAACTCGACTTATGTCATTTTTTTATGACATCTCCGGTGAGAGAGTCCGCGCTTTTATTATTTTTTTACTCGTTAACAGTGACGTTGCTGCTATAAACTCGCAAAAAAATAATAAAATCATCGGACGCCTCCTTCGGATCTGCCTTTCAAAAAATGACATAAGTCGAGTTGAAATGTTTTAGAAAAAAAATTTGAAAAGGTATATCTTGTTTTCAAAGTCCCTATTTGGAGCCTATATAATGCTGTACAAAACAAAATTTTTTCTTGCGATTTTAAGCTCAATGCTCTCTTTATCAGCCGACCCCGATACTAATTTTCTTATGCAAGATGAAGAAACAGGGCTTCTGAATATGGATGACTTTGAACTTGCTCAAGTGTCACCCTCTGGACAAAATTCTCAAGAAAATGAGAATATGAGAGGAGGGTCTGTAGGGTTTGTTTCATCGAGCGCTCCGACTATGGGATCTATTCCATCTGCGACTATATCCCAGGTCTCCATAGGTTCAACAGGGGTTTTTGTATCAACAGTAGCAATAGGTGGTGCTATTGCCGTGATGAGTGCAGCAAATTCTGCTAAAACTGCTGATCTAATAATACAACTCGCTGCTCCCGTGCCACCACCGCCGTCTTCTAGTATACATGTTCTATTAGGTGGAACGACAGATCCTGTGCCTCCTTCCTCACCGCTTGCATATTCGTACGATTTACTAAATGATCCCCAAGTCATCCCCCTTCCATCAAACTCTGGTTTGATCGATCAAGTAGCGATTGCTCAAAATAGAAAAATTGGAATCCTTGCGGGAGCAAATCAAAATACTACCCCGAGTCAGACAATTGCTTATTTAGTAGACACTTCTACAAACCCAGCAACGGCTAGCACAATTTCAGGCGTTTCAAATATAACTGGATTCTTTTATAGCACATCTATGAATCAAGCTGGAACTCAAGCGTTAATCGG
>DAIDIM010000154.1 GCA_027459365.1 Chlamydiota bacterium | reverse complement strand
GCGGTCGCCATCGCGGCCTCGGCGGCGGGGCTGCGCTTCGCCTTCGCGCCGCGTCGGCGGCTGCCGGTGGCGCTGGCCGCCGTGCTGTTCGGACTGGCGATCTCGGGGATGCATTATGTCGCCATGGCCGGCCTGAGGCTCGCGCCATTTGGCGAGCACGCGGGCGGGCCGGATGCCGCGCTGTCGCCGGATCTGCTCGCGGTGATCGTGACCATCGTGGCCTTCGCGGTCTCGGCGGTGTTCCTGCTCGCGCTGGTGCCGGACCACGGCCCGGTCCCGTCCGCCGTGCCGGCACCGGAGCCGCGCCCCGAGCCGCCGCCCGAGCCGGCGAGGAGTGTGGCGCCGCCGCTCGCCGTCGCCCCCCTCGGCGGGGCTGGCGCCCCACGGCATCACACTTGGTCTTTTTACAGGAGGCCTTATCGCAACTACGCAAATTCCCTTCTGGGTGATCCTTGCATGTGCCATTGTCATGGCTCTTGGAACGGCTTCGGGGGGAATGCGGATCATTCAAACCATGGCTTTCCGCATTACTAAAATCGAATCGGTTCAAGGATTTGTCGCTGAGACCTCCTCTTCGATTGTGATCTTAGGTGCAAGCTTTCTTGGTATGCCTGTCAGCTCAACCCATGTAATCGCAGGCGGCATTACAGGTGTCGGAACGGCTCGCTCTCGCAGCGCAGTCTATTGGGAGACGCCTCATCGGCTCCTCTTTGCATTGGCGTTGACAATGCCGGGCGCAGCATGCATAAGTGCATTTACCTATTTCATTGCATCTTTTTTTTGAACCTTCTAAAATGGCAACAAAAAAGGAGAAACATCTATGACAGTGAAAGAAATTGGCCTTTGCTGGATTGTTGTAAAAGATATCAAAGCAGCAGTAAAATATTATCAAGAGGTCGTTGGATTAAAGCTTGCCGAATTCAATGAGGAATATGGTTGGGCTGAAATGGAAGGACATGATGGAGGATCTCGTTTAGGGATTGCTCAAGAAAATCCGCAGGAAAATGTCAAGGCAGGACAAAATGCTGTCATTACATTCACTGTTGATAATCTAGAAAAAGTCAAAACATCAATGCTCAAAAAGGGTGCTAAATGCGTTGGCGACGTGATGGAAGTTCCTGGCCATGTCAAGATGCAAACAGTTGTCGATTCTGATGGAAATAGTTTCCAAATCTGCGAGCTCCTCCATCATTCTTGCTGCCATTGTTGATGATTGGCTTATGTTGTAACAGAAACTGCGGATGGTGTTTGAGTCGATAATGAACTATCTGTATCGGACACCAACAGCGGACTTGCTAAGGTATCTATTGCCACTCTAATATTTGCAGGAGGTTGTGTACTTTCGGTTTGCGGCTCTGGATCTGTAATGATACGCAAATAGATCGCAGCAACTCCTGCCATGCCCGGTACAATTGACCCAAGCACTACGGGTGTATCTTCTCGATAACATCCAACACCGAGCATACAAGCGTGCATACTAAAAAAAAGTCCTGCAGCGAGAATCGAGGCAGTATCTGTAGTATTCGATCGAACCCAATTGCCTTCAATCTGTTTGCAGCCGAAAAAAGAGACTATCCGATCACAATTTAACATAGCTTAAGCATAAAAATTAGTGGATTGAGTTTCAGAAGGGACGCGTGTGTCCTGAGCGAGTAATGTACTTCCACTGGCCGTATCTATTATGCGACGATTGAATGTACTTCTACTAGCATTGTCTGTTAAAGGGCGATTTGATGTACTTCCATTCGTAGTATCTAATAGACGTCTAGATAATGGGTCATCCGATATCACCTCATATTCAAGTGCATTGATCGCTTCGGGCGTTGTTCGCGGATCTGGTTCTATAAATATACGAAAAAAAATAGCTCCAACTCCTGCAAAGCCCATAGGAATCGATCCAATTGCAATATTCGGACTACTTTGATAATAACTTAAACCAATCATTGCAAAGTAGGAACCTAAAAAAAAGCCTGTCGCAACCAACGATCCGGTATCGGTCGACCTGGATCGAACCCACCGACCTTGATATTTTTCACAACCACAATAAGACGCGATGCTTTCACAATTCATAGTTTACACAATCGTAACTGAGTTTCGGGTTTCTTACACAACACTATCTTACCGCATCTTTCGAGTGCTTTTTGAAAATTTGGCGGAAGAGGTAGGATTCGAACCCACGGACCCCGCGAAGGGCCTCCTGTTTTCAAGACAGGCGCAATCGGCCACTCTGCCACTCTTCCCCAAAAATGAATAAATCGATGGTACTTTGAGACCTCTTAAATTTCAAGTAAATTGTGATAAAAATCGGATATCGTTTTGTGTAAAGAGGCGGATGTCAGGAATTCCCGATTGCAAGATCACAATTCTTTCAATCCCCATTCCCCAAGCAAAACCAGAAAATTCTTCTGGATCAATGTTCCCTTTCTTAAGCACATTGGGATGAATCATTCCGGCGCCTAAAATTTCAAGCCAACCTGTATGTTTACAAATTCTGCAACCAGAACCCTTGCATGATGTACAACGAACATCGACCTCCATTCCCGGTTCTACGAATGGAAAATAGCTGGGTCGAAAACGGGTGATCACTTTTTCACCAAGGAGCTTGCTTAAGAATTCTTCCATTGTCGACATAAGGTCTGCAAAGGTAACATCCTTATCGATATAAAATCCTTCGATCTGATGAAAGAAAACATGAGAACGTGCTGAAATATCTTCATTGCGAAAACAGCGGCCAGGCGCAATTGCGCGGATTGGAGGTTTATATTTTTCCATTGTATGCACTTGCACATTGCTTGTATGGGTGCGCAATAAAAGATCATTTTCCAAATAGAATGTGTCCTGCATGTCTCGCGCAGGATGATCAGGTGCAAAGTTCAGACCCTCAAAATTATAATACTCGGTATCAACGTCTGGTCCTGTAAGAACCGAAAATCCCATCCCGTTCAAAATATCGACGATTTTATCCATCATCTGTTGGATGGGGTGTATTCTGCCGAGATTTTGCTTAATTCCAGGTAGGGTTGGATCTATCGCCTCTTTTGTTAGCCTGCTTTCTATCTCCTCATTTTGGAGACGGACGAGACTATTTTCGCAATGTGAGGTGATCTCTTCCTTTAGATCATTAATGATTTTCCCTAAATGGGGCCTTTCATCAGGAGAGCAGTTTTTAAGCTCAGCCATTAGAGACTGAACCGACCCCTTTTTTCCCAAATATTTGGTTTTCAAGGAGTCTAGATCTTTAACAGAGATTGTCGTACTTAATTCTTGAATAAAGGAAGTACGGAGAGCGTCGATCAATTCTTGAAGCGACATAGTACTTCCTTTTTTAGAAATTAAACGGCTGCTAGACGAGTTTTCGCCTGTGTAACAATTTGGCCAAACGCTGGAGCATCATGAATCGCAAGTTCTGCTAACCACTTCCGATTGACAGCGCATCCCATGAGTTTGAGTCCGTTCATCAACTTGCTATAAGAAATTCCGTGCATTTTGGAAGCGCAACCAATGCGTGTGACCCAGAGGCTTTTGAATTCTCTTTTGCGAAGCTTTCTGTGTTTGTAATTGAATGCCAAGGCGGACATTAAAGCATCTTTGCTGAGCTTCAAGTGATTCTTTCGATCCCCATAAAAGCCGCTGCAGCGCTTGAGTAATTTCTTGGTGCGCTTGCGAGATGCAACCGAATTGGTAATCCTGACCATAAATCTATACTCCCATCATAATTTTGAACATTTTAAGCTGACCTTTATCGACAAGGGCTGCTTTCGCAAGCTTGCGTTTTCGGTTTGCACTTTTTTTCGTTAAAATGTGGCGACGTCCTGGGTGAGTTCTTTTGAGCTTCCCTGTCCCTGTCACTTTAAATCTTGCTTTGACCGCTTTGCGGGTCTTCATCTTAGGCACAATTTTTCTCCTCTAGACTGATGTTGGTATTGGTGTACTTGGCACTTTTGCTTTCTTCCCGCTGGGCATCAACGTGCATGACATGGTTCGCCCCATCATTTTAGGCGTTGCCTCTAACACAGCGATATCGGAAAGAGCAACGCAGAATTTATCCACCACTTTTTCTCCAAGATCGATATGTAGCATTTCACGGCCCCTAAACATAATACTTACACGAACTTTGTTTCCCTTCAGAATAAAGTCTCTTGCCTGTTTTAATTTCGTTTGAAAATCGTGATCATCAATATTCGGTTTTAGCTTAATTTCTTTAACTTTGATCACAACTTGAGATTTTTTAGCCTCTTTCTCTTTCTTTTGTTGATGGTAGCGAAATTTTCCGTAATCAACAATTTTCACTACAGGCGGTTTTGCTGTAGGCGAAATCTCAACTAAATCAAGTCCTGCGTCTTCCGCTTTTGTAAGCGCCTCTCGCAAAAACATAATGCCTATCTGTTCTCCACTTTCGGAGATCACACGCACTCTATCAGCTCGGATTTCCCTGTTGATTCTCATTTACATTCCCTGTTCTAGCAAAAGCGCCAGGCACCTTTCAATTTTTACCTGAACCATCAAGCAATCTTGTATCCCCACACTCACTGCGCTCCATCGTCTCCCAAGTCCATCTGCAACCAGGAAATCCAAAGTAGGAACCTCCCCATCTGCCTCCTGAAAGGCCCATTCGAGCTCTTTCAATGCATCAGTAAGAAGCTTTCCCCCTTTCCTCGGCACGCCGGAAAATGCAATACAATGCTTAAAGGACAAAATATTAAGAGTATTCACAATGAATTGCAAGGAAGAAATGATATTTTTCAAAGAAATTGTAATTTGAAGCTCATTTCCCTCTAGAGGATCTAAAAAACCGACATCTTCAATCAGATCTCTGGCTCGGTGATATGGAATGATTTCACTATATGCCTCGCAATTCAATTCTCTTAGATAATTTTTATTATCCGATCCCTTTCGGATCTCTAAAGCCCCAGGATATAGATTTTTTTTCAAAATCGAGATCAGTTCAGATTCAGCCTTCAAACCATTTGGCAGCCAAACATACTCTTCATCTGTTTTGCGCCAATAAAGTTTATTTTCACCCACTTTTTCATGCCGCTTCTTGGGATACGCCTGCCATCTTTTAACAAATTCCTTTAGCTCATCCTTCGTTTCAAACGCAGCCCCCAGGAGGCGCATTCCCCCATCAAAGGTAATTGGAGGAAAAAGCTTAAAATTCTGCAATTGCGCCGTATTTTTTAGGTATTTTCCATCTGCCAAATCGACAAAAGGGCCGATTTCCACCAAATCAAAAAGGCCCGCCCCTTCAATTTGTTTTGCCCGCTCACGATGGCCCTTACTTTTCAAAAATTCTTTTGCACTCCTTGCAACCATTTCAATTTTACGAATCTCCCTTCGCTCTCGAGCAATTTGTCTCATTTTTTCTTCAATTTGAAGATACAACTCAGGATGAATAGAATGAGGAAAATTAAAGTCGTAATAAAATCCGGATGGGATCGATCCTCCTCCCAAAAGCTCTACATTTGGAAATAATTCGTAAACAGCAGAGGCTAAGGTACTTGCAGCAGAAGAATTGAATGACATAAAAATGGGATGTAGCTGACTCGAACAGCTGAC
>DAIDIM010000145.1 GCA_027459365.1 Chlamydiota bacterium | reverse complement strand
TGCCTGTTTCTGCCCTATGCGCTGTCGTCCGACGCGGAGCAGCCCCTTGTTCTTCCCCCGGTGGTCGGAGCTCAACCGCTGGCCCGTCGCGAGTGGTCCTTTGCTTTATTCCTCCCAGCCAATTTGAAATTGGAGACCTCTTTTTCTTCGAGTCCTTTTTGATAATCTCCTCCGTTATTTTCTGTACTATCCCCTTTCTTATCTATCACTTCCGCAAACCATCATGGCAACTTAAAAATGGAATCTAGCTGGGAAAACTCAGAAGAGTGGTATAACCGGTGCGTTGGAGAAAAAGGGCACTACTATCATGAAACGATGATTCTAAAAAATGCACTTGTACTTCTTGATCTAAAATCTGGAAACTCCCTTCTCGATCTTGGTTGTGGCCAAGGCGTCTTAGAAAGGAAGCTTCCCAAAACAATCAAGTATACTGGCATCGATAACTCTAAATCCCTTCTCAACACAGCCAAAAAAATGTCCGATAGAGAGTTCATTTTAGCAGACGCCTGTGCTCCCCTTCCTCTCAACGATCAAAAATATGATGCAGCTTGTTTCATACTTTCTCTACAAAATATGGAATTTCCAGAACTTGCTATTAGCCAAGCCGCTTATCATCTTAAAACGAAAGGTAAACTCCTCTTAATTCTGAATCACCCATGCTTTCGCATTCCACGACAAAGCAATTGGGGAATTGATGAGAAAATGCATATTCAATATAGGCGGATGAACCTCTATATGACTCCTCAAAAAATCCCTATCCAAACATCTCCAAGTAAAGGGGATAAATCTGCCACAACCTACACTTTTCACCATCCTCTCACATTTTACTTTTCCGCCCTTTCAAAAAATCATCTCGCAGTGACCCACCTTGAAGAGTGGTGTTCAGACAAAAAAAGTGTTGGAGGGAAAGCAAAAATGGAAGATAGAGCACGTCTTGAGTTTCCCCTATTTCTAACTATTTTGGCAAAATTGAACCCATAAGGAACCACATGTCTACTCCAATCCACAAAAATACTTTCACCATTCAAGTCTGTTCAAATGTTTGTCCACATGTGAAAAGAGAAGATATCAAACCACAGCTGGCACACATTTTCAAAAAACAACAAGTTTCTCAAGTCACAACAAATTCAATCCGATTGGCTCAACAACAAACAAGATTGAGTTCAAAAATATCTAAGTCAGATACGGACGAAATGATTATATTTCAAAATATATGGAATTGTTCGTTGAAAACAGATAGAAAGGATGATCAATTATTTGATTTTTCTAGCAGATCTGATTTTGTTGACACGACGATCGAAGAGGTCATTTTCCATAAAGGTCGATGCATTTTAAAACCACTCGATGTTAAAAGATGATTCAATTTGATGATGTAAGCCTCTCTTTTGCAGGTAATATCCTCTTTTCTCACGCTTCTTTTACTCTTCAAAAAGGAGAGCGATGCGCTCTTGTTGGGAGAAATGGTTCTGGCAAATCGACTCTTTTTAAAATCATTGAAAAGCAAATCGAACCCGATTCTGGCTCTATTTCGATACCTCGCGGCTATAGAATTGGTTATCTTCAACAACATATTCAATTCACAAAACAGACACTTCTTGAAGAGGCAGCAATGGGTCTTCCAAAAGGCGAAGAAGAAATGGTTTATAAAGCAGAAAAAATTCTTCTAGGCCTTGGATTTACAATTGAAGACTTCGATCGTTCACCCTCCACGTTTTCTGGTGGCTATGCACTGCGACTCCATTTAGCTAAAGTGATTATTTCAGAGCCAGATTGCCTTCTTTTAGATGAACCGACAAACTACTTAGATATTCTCTCCATACGTTGGCTGACGCAATTTTTGCTCCGTTGGAAGGGAGAATTTATCCTCATTTCGCATGATCGCGACTTTCTTGATCAAGTCTGCACTCACACGATGGGCCTACATAGAAACGAAATTAGAAAGTTTAAAGGAAGCACAATTCACTATTTTGAAAAAATCGTGGTCGAAGAAGAGCTACATGAAAAGACCCGAATAAAAATTGAGAAAAAAAAGGCGCACGCTGAGCAATTTGCTGAGCGCTTTGGTGCAAAGGCAACTAAAGCGGCTCAAGCGCAATCAAAACTTAAAATGCTTGAAAGAGAACCGGCACTTGAAAAACTAAATGCCCTTTCGAATCTCGATTTTTCATTCAATGCAGCCCCTTTTTTTGGCGAAAAGATGTTAGAAGCGCAAAATCTCTCCTTTTCCTATACAGATGAGCCTCTAATTGAAAATATCTCTTTCCTGATGGGAAGAAAAGAGCGAATCGGGATCATTGGGAAAAATGGTCGTGGCAAATCAACTCTACTTCGACTCATCAATTCTGAATTAAAACCTAAAGGAGGGAAATTATTCACTTCTGAAAATTGTAAAATCGGCTACTTCGGACAAACGCACATAGAACGGCTTAATTCAAAGCATACGATAGAAGAAGAGATTTCTCTTGCAAATCCTCTCCTTTCCTATACACAAATAAAAGCCATCTCTGGTCTCATGATGTTTAGTGGCGACGATTCCTTAAAAACGATGTCGCAACTTTCTGGCGGAGAAAAAAGCCGTGTTCTCCTTGGAAAAATCTTAGCAAAACCGTGCAACCTTCTTCTCCTTGATGAACCAACGCACCATCTCGATATAGAATCGATAGAAGCGCTCATTGATGCAATGGATGATTTTCCAGGATCTGTCATCATCGTGACACATAGTGAACTGATTTTGCGAAGGCTCAATCTCACACAAATTATTTTGTGCGGCAGAAATTCACAGACAACATTCCTTGGAAATTACGACGAATTCTTAGAAAAAATCGGTTGGGAAGAGGAAGAGAAAAAGCCTCCTCCTATAAAAAAAACCCTTCCTCCTAAAAAACCAAATAATTTAGAACGGGAAATCAAAAAAATAGAAGAGCAAATCAAAACATTTGAAGAACAACTTGCAAAGAATGTCGAAATGCTAAATCAAAATCCGAGATCTCTAGATCTTGCAAAAAAAGTTGAAGAGCAACAAAAGAAAATCGATCAACTCTATCAAGAACTAGAAATACTTTTCTCAAGACTTTAATTTCTTCACTGGAGCCATTCTCGGTGTGAATTCTTCGAGGAGAGCAGATATCTTACCAACTTATATGGCTTTGCGAAAAATGGCAGTAAAATCGTCGAAAAGATTCTCGAATATCGTCGAAGAGACACATCGGGAATGGCTCACTGGATTTATCTTTTTTATTATTCCAAAAATGTTGTAAATTTTTTTTGTAAAAAAATATGAGGAAGTCTATGGCCATTCCACCACCAGCAAATTACTGTATTCCTACTACTCAGTATGAATTAAAGCCTGTGAGAGAAAAGCCTGAAAGGATGCAAATTGTTGGACAAAGGTTCGGCGTTGATTCTGATATATATAAACGCATTCAAAAAGCAGAAGATTGCACTTGTCGCATCGCATATCTAGGACAAGTGCCCAAAGGGATGATTGTGATAGCGGACACTCCGAAAGAAAAAGTCGATGCAAACGTGAAATATCTAAGTTTAAAAATTTATGCTTTATCACTATTTTCTTCAGAACTTGGAATTGGTTCCTCCCTTCTTCAATTTGCTAAGGTTCGAGCTGCTGCAAAAAATGCCGACGCAATGCATGCGACTATAAAACAATCAGATCAAGGAAAATTGCAAGCTTTCCTTCAAAATGGTTTTCAATTGAAGGGGACGTCAGCGACTGGCGAATGTGCATTACTTGCATTATTGAAGCCACAAATAGCAAAACCTGTAATGCCTCCATTACTTCCATTACCTTCAGCTACTGCTCAAACAAACAAACCGGCAACAACTATGACTGAACAAGATTATCTTCCTATGCCTCTTAAAATTGAATATCTTAATTTGATTAAGCAAGGGAAAAAAACAGTAGAAGGTCGACTCAATAAAGGAGTTTTTGGGAAAGCGAGAATGGGAAATCGCTTTTGTTTTTATTCTGGTGATCAAAAAGTATATTGTAAAGTAAAAGATGTGCAAACTTTTCGATCTTTTCGAGACATGTTGCAAACAGTAGGTATCGAAAAATGCTTGCCAGGCGTGAATAATTTAGACGTCGGAGTGTCAATGTATGACCGAATTCCTGGTTATGCTGCAGGTGCCGCACAATTTGGAGTTGTTGCTTTGCATCTTGAAGTAGAACCAAGTCCAAATCTGAATCAACAAAGTTCGCAATCTACTTTAGATCGTAGAAGACAGAGGGAAGATGACAACCGCTATTACATGTAAACATATCAATACTCATTATGATGTACATCGAGATGATGTTCACGCAATGGTTTTTTTAGAAGACGAAAAAACAATTGTAACAGGTTCAAAAGATGGAACTCATGCAGCTTGGAAATTCCCAGGACTCGAAAGAGTGGCTCAAATAGCAGCAGGTCACATCGACTATAAGAAATGGATCACTGCGATAGCCCCCTATACAAATGATTCATTTTTCATAGGAACAAGGGATGGGAGAGTTGAACAGCATGATTTGACTGGCATGGGGATGACGATCATGGCAAATCAAAGCACTGAAAATATTCCAGGTTGTAAAGAGCGAAATCAAAGTCGGATTGATTGCCTAACATTTGAAAAACCAAATCTACTTTTTATAGGACGGGCCAAAGGATTTCTAGAGTATGATCTTGCTCGAAAGGAAATTGTTTCTCAATGTCAAACAAGTGATCGTGATTGGGTCTACTGTTTTCGTTTATTAACTCCAGATACAGCTCTTGTAGTTACAGGAACTGAACTTGAACTTTTCAAGAAAGTGCAAACGAATTGGGATAAAATAGCTTTGATTCAAACAGCCTCTCATGCACAAAAAAAAGCAACTCATAGACCCTTTATTTCTTCTATTCTCCCTTTTGTTGAGGGAAATCCCTTTGTTGCTACTGCCACATTTGACGGAAGCGTTCGAGTGCACGATTTGACATGCTGTAAGGAATTTATTCGATATAACGAACATCAGGGAAGAGTTTGGAAGGTAGAGAATCTACTATTTCCTCAAGTAATTGTAAGCGGCGCAGATGATGCGACAGTGCGCATTTATGATATACGGCAGCGAAAAAGTGTGTTTTGCATGACTGGATTCTTAGGACGAGTTGCCAACTTACTTACGAGTGGAAATTTTTTACTCTCATCATCTTGCGCAGAGAATGTCGTGAAGAGTAATTCGAAGGCCGAGATATCTCTTTGGGATTTACGCTTTCCGAGTGCAGCAGCAGCTCAAGCGCGTAAATCGTAAGCGCGAATCGCAGCTTCTCCGCTTGATTGATTTTTCCCACATCCGGTTATCACCATATGATCCTTCGGGTTGAGAAGGGCCTGAACTGGAGCTGGGAAACCGGCAAGATTTTTTGTACTTGCTTTTTCTTTAATATCGAAGAGTTTGACCGTTTGATCATCTCCACAAGTGGCAATGCGCCCATCTGATAAAGAGATTACTTGCCAGACTCTACCTACATGTTCCTGCCATCGAGCAACTTCTACTTTTTTTTCGATGTCCATGATTTTGACAGCCCCGCTAAATAGGGTAGCTGCAATATGAGAAGTGGACGAATTGATTGGGGCAATTGACGAGATAAAAGGTCTTTGCATTTTTTGACTACTCCCATCAAAATAACGACTCTCTTCCGGAATTACTGAACCTTCTTCTTTCCACATACTTCCTTCTTTTTTCCTCAAATGAGCTGAGGCCCCTTCAACAGTAAAAACGCAATCTTCAGAAAATGGATGGATGGCATAGACCCAATCATTGGAATAGAGCTCGCCTTTAGATTTGTATTGATTTTCCTCCAAATGATATTCATCAAATTTTGTTGGAAAACCAATAAAAATAGTGGAAGGAGAATAACCGGAAGCAAGACATGTGATTCTATTGGTATTAAAGCGGTTGCTGACGTGCGCAAACGTTGGCATAATCGTAGGAATATTTTTTATATGATCCCCTTCGATTGTCCATTGCTCTAACTTTCCATCCCGATGGCCTGTGCAAAGATATCGATCTTGTTGATTGAGGAGTGCTGTTACCCAACGCTCATCCGAGGTATGCAGCGGTTCTCCCTCATCTACAGTCCGTATTTTTTGTCCTGTCAGATCCCATAAAAAAACAGAACTATCTTTTGAAGCACTAATAAATGTATCTCTAATTCCCTTGACAAATCCGTGGATAGAATCAATGTGAGCTCTTGAAATTTCAAAAATGACGCCCTGTGGTAATACATGTGAACGAATTTGGATAGCGGCCTGCTGTCGAATCCTATGAGGACATGATAAAAGAAACTCGCGAGTTCCCGGCTGATAGCGTCCATCCCAGGCATGCATAATTTGAAAATGTTTTTTCTGGAAAAACAATAGAGATTCTGACCTGGTTTCGCTGACAGTGACATGTACACCATCCTCGGAAAGTTCCATTTTTTTGAGCTCTTCATATAGCTTGTCTACAAGACGCGAACCAAAACCTTTGCCAGAATTTTGAGCGGCATGGTCAACAAACAGCGATTTGATCTCGATACTATTAGAAACTCCCAATGCTTGATATTCATTGCTAGGGACATTCTTAAAAACTAAAACACCTACTGGTTTTGATTCTTCGTAAAGTAAAAATGCGCTTCTATCTCTCGACTCCTCGATCTGTTGAAGTGCCTTTGTTTGAGACCCATAAAGAGGCTCCAAAACTCTTTGAAAAATTTTCGTAATTTCACTCATTTCTGCGGAATGGCTTCCATTCACTTTATGAAAAGAAAGTCTTGGCGTTGCTCCTATTGCAGTTGCTGATGCAGCCATACAAACTCCAGTTCGATCACGAAAGTATATAAAAATTATTTACTAAAACTCAAGAAGTTTGTGATGGGATCTTCGAGGAAAGCGAACTCAACTGAGGTTCCAAGTGGGGGAATTGAGAATTTAAACTTGTTTCGTCATTGTCATCAAGTCCGTCTCCTGATAGCCATTTTTTTTGTAAAAAGCAATAGATGAAGATCCATGATGTAAATATACAGAGCATTTGCCATTATTCTTTGCAATCTCTTCTGCTATCTGAAGAAGGTAAGTTCCGACCCCTCTCACCTTATTTACCTCATTTTCATTGACGCTTGCACGGATATTAATGGGATTTGTAACAAGCTCGCTTACTTGTACTTGAAATGGATCCATTTGGAGAACCATCATTCCTTGAATATTTCCCATTCCATCTTCACAAAAATAACATCTCTTCGAATCATCCAGATAAAGCTCAATTGCTGTACAAACATTGACACAAGCAATAAACTGTTCACTTGCATTTATATCGCGCTCAGCTTTGTCTAGAGCTATATCTTTCCAAAGAGAAGCCACTTTGATTGCTTCGATAGGGGTATGTATCTCGAATGCTTTCAAAGTAGATTCCCTTAAGTTAATCGCTTTTTCTTCCACATCCACTGTCTTGCGCATTTGAACAAAAGATCGAGTCAAGCAATTAAATGGAGAGTAAGAAGAATCTTTTACAAGATCTATTCCAATCTGACTAAGAAAAATATTTATCATAATTATACAATTGAAGTAGTTGAACCAATCATAAAAATTTGTAACTATCTCTATTTTATAAACAAGCGGGACTTATCCACAAGCCCATACAAACTTTTCTTTGAATTCCTATTAATTAGAATTAAATGTTTTATTAAATTAGTTTAATATTGTAATAAGTCAAAAATTAATATAATAAATTAACTAATAAAAGGAATAAATTATTATGTATTTTTGCAAATCTGTTTTATCCTGCGCTGAGGGTTCATATAATATCTTTGGAATACCTATGCAATTTATGAATATCGAGCCAAACCACACATCACAGAGGACACCTAATAGTTTGGCAATAGTTTCTAAACAATTGGCTTTTTAGATACTTACATATTTTAGTCCATGAACTTGGACATGCCTTTGCAATGAAAATATTTATCAATTGTTCTCCATCAATCCAAATACATACTGGATGCTATGCTTCTACTACTGTAGAATATCTCCCAGGTTCTCTATGGAAGTAAAGTTTAATTTATGCTGCGGGGCCTATGTTCGGATTGCTCTTTGTTCGTCTCAACTCATCGCTTCAGCTGCATTGATAAAATATTCAAAAATATGTTCAGGAATTCTTTACTTTAGTGCTATAGATGGGATGACTGATGAATTATCATACGCGTGTACTTCTTTAGCAAATGGTGATAATGGAGATTGGGCATGCATCGCAAAAAATGGGAAAACACATCTTCTATTAGCAGGGGCAGCGTTCATTGCTGAATGTGCTTTAGGTATATTTGCTGCAGAGAAAACGGCTAATGCCGATGATGTATGCGACGAAGATGAAAAGGACAAATCATCCCAAACATACTCTGAAGCGTTCACGCTTTCATTAGTTTATTTTGCAATCCAGGTTCTATCCCATGATGTTTGAAATATCGGTCAGTCCAGATCGTATGCGCCCCAACTGAAAAATTAATTCTCTTTCCAAAAGTGTATTTTCTGATATAACCTCGAGACATGTGTGGAATTTTTGGTTACGTTGGAAAAAAGAATCCTATCAATGTTTGCATGCAAGGTTTATTGCATCTCGAATATCGAGGATATGATTCAACGGGAATCGGAGGAATCCACAATGGGAAGATTGAAATTTGTAAAAGTGAAGGAAAGCTTGCGAATCTGAAGAAAAAGCTCGACCTTCCAATGCTCGAACTTGCAATTGCACATACGCGTTGGGCAACGCATGGAAAAGTCAATCATGCAAATGCACATCCTCTTTTAGATGCAAGCGGATCGATTGCTCTCATTCATAATGGCATTATCGAAAATTATCAGGAACTTAAAGAGAATTTGATCAAAGAAGGAATTCCATTTTCTTCAGAGACAGATTCTGAAGTCGTTGTGAATCTAATCGCAAAATTCTATAAAGGTGATTTAGCTCAAGCAATTCATAAAGCACTTGGATTGCTAAAGGGAATCTTCGCTTTCCTGGTGATCCATAAGGATCATCCTCAAGAGATCATTGCGACAGCGCAAGATTGCCCTTTATCGATTGGTTGCAATATAGATAAAAGTGAATCGATGATCTCTTCAGATCCAAACACGTTTCAAGGCGATAGTTACGATATTTTTTTCTTAAAAGAAAAAGAAATTGCCCGAGTTACTTCTGGCTGTGTGGAAATTTTTGATCAACATCTGAAAAGCATTCGTAAACGGAGCGAAAGACTCGAGATTGAACAACAAGCTCCTACAAAAAATGGTTTTGAGCACTTTATGCTCAAAGAAATTTTCGAGCAACCCTCTACCATTCGAAGAGCGCTTTTAGGAAGATTCAATCAGGGCATTTTTTTTGAAGAACTTCAACTTTCAAATGTTTTTTTTAAAAGTATCGAAAACCTTTGGATTTTAGGTTGTGGAACATCCTCTCATGCTGGAGTTTTAGGCACTTACTTAATGGAAGATCTTGCCCGATTTCCTTCTAGCGTTGAAATTGCTTCTGAAGCGCGATATCGAAATCCTATCCTTTCAAAAAAAACACTTGTGATCGCAGTTAGCCAATCGGGAGAAACAGCTGATTTACTCGCGGCCACCCGAGAAGCCCAGAAATATGGATGTAAAACATTGGGCATCTGCAATGTGAAAAATTCGACTCTTGTGAGAGAAACAAGCGGCGTAATCTTTTTAAGAGCAGGTCCTGAAATTAGCGTATGCTCGACGAAAGCATTTACTGCGCAGTTGACAGTTTTTATTCTACTTTCGCTTTATTTTGCCAATTTAAGAAACACACAAATTGATGTGGGAGCAATCTACAAAGAGCTATTGACTATCCCCGCTCACATTGAACAAATTCTGGAACGACAAGAAGAAATTCAAAAAATCGCTAAAAAGTATGCAAAGTTTGATGATTTTATCTTTTTAGGGCGCAGATACATGTTGCCCACAGCTCAGGAATCGGCACTTAAATTAAAAGAAATCTCGTATGCCAATGCCAATAGCTACGCTGCCGGCGAACTCAAACATGGCCCTATTGCTCTTTTAGGACCCAATTTTCCAGTCATCGCTTTTTGTGCAAATCGTCAGACGAGAGCAAAAATAGCGAGCAATTTGATGGAGGTGAAAGCAAGGCAATCTCCAATTTTTGCCATAGCGCCAGTTGAGTTTACAGAAATGGAGGCGATTGCCGATGATGTCTTCTATGTACCTTCGACAATCGATCCTCTAGCCCCTTTTAGCTCTGCAGTTGTGGGACAACTTTTCGCATACTACATAGCAAAAGAAAGGGGCTCTGATATTGATCAGCCCAGAAACCTTGCCAAATCGGTGACCGTCGAATGAAAAAATTTCTTTTATTCACTCTACTCTTTCTTATCGCAATTTTTGCCACCCTCCCCTATCTTCTTTCAAGCCGTTTCGGAAAACCCTTTCTCATCCGCTATTTAGAAAAGCGTTATTCTGGAAATATCGCAATTGAAGAGGTGCACCTAACATGGTTAGGTCCGCAAGTATTTAAAAATGGATCTTTTGCAAATCCTGAAATCATAGCCACTGCACGACTCATTGAATCGCCTGTTCCCCTTTGGGATCTAAAGACTGCTAAACAGAATTTTCAACTCCAAGATGCCACCTTTAAATTCCTCAATTACAACGCACAAATCATTGACACTCAAGTAACAGTTCAGAAAAACGCAATCAAAGTCACAGCTGTTACACCAGAGGGTGGGTCGATCAATATTCAAGGAGCTTTTCTTTCTAAAGACAATTTCAATGGCACTATCTCGCTCCATGAAATCCCAACCATTGCAGCTAGCATCCTCTTAAAAATGGACTTTCTTCCAATTTTCCTAGGTCCTACATTCAATCTCAAAGGGGATATCTCACACACAACAATTACAGCAAATCTCTCTTCCAATCAAGTCACCGCATCCACTCAAGCAAAGATCGTCGATCAGACCCTCTTTTTTGAAGGGCTTGATATAAGTCTGATCGTCTCGAATGCCCTTTATAATGAAATCACAAAACATATCAGTCCCAATATTTTAACTGCATTCACTTTAAAAAATCCGATCACTCTCCATATTCCATCAGGCAGTTTTCAGCTCCCCCTATCCCAATTGCAGCTTTCCCAAGCCACTATCGATCTAGGTAAAGCACGAATCGTCTCAGGAGAGACACTCCGTTCGATTCTCTCCATCTTTAAAGAAACTTCAAACACTTTTGATATTTGGTTTTCTCCAATCACTCTCAATCTACAAAATGACCAGATCCAACTCGATAGATTTGATGCGCTCATTGATCAGATCATTCATTTATGTAGCTGGGGAGATATTCGCAACCAAAAGCTCTATATGACGCTTGGAGTTCCCTCCGACACCTTGCAAAGTGCATTTGGCATCCAAACACTTTCCCCAAATTACGTCTTAACAATCCCTATTCGCGGCACACTTCAAAATCCCAAATTTGATGCAGGCAAAGCGATCGCCAAAATCGCAGCAATAGGCGCCTCGAAACAAATCCCGACAAAAGCGGGAAAAATCTTTGGCGAAGCGGTCAATATTTTCACACAAGCCCAAGATGAAGAAAACATCCCTCCCCCAAAGCGCCCCTTCCCTTGGGAATAACAATCTTTTGGCGGTACTATAATTATTACGTGCTCTTATGACGCAGAAACTCGTTTAATTCAGGTAAAAAAATTCAAAGCCGGTTGTAAAAACCAATTTTTTTTAATTTGATATGAGCATAAATGGGTGGGGGACTACGCTACCGGCGTCTGAGCCTCTAGGACCTTGGGGCCTTTCGCTTTATAAGAGTTTTTCCCAATTCTAATCGTCATTTCATGTCCGAGGATTTTTGGGCCTAGACATTATCCATTGAGATTCTACTACTTTTTTTTCACCAGAGAAAGCCTCCACCATAAATGAATATGATCTTCCTTGTTCTAATCCATTCATTCTCTCTTCGGAAATCCGAGATATAATGTCTTTAAAAAAACTATCTATTATTCCTGAACTGAGCCCAATAGCACTTTTCATGCTATAAGATTTATTTTTATCCTCGCGATCATATATCAAAACATAAGTTGCTCTTCTTATATACGCTGCTATAGAAAATTCTTGCAAATCCGATACTTTCATGTTGATTCCCATTAGATGCCCCCTTTTCCCAAGAAGTATGACAGCCGTTTGGTCTAAATTCAACTACTGTAATTATTTCAACAATGTGTGGGTTTCCGTATGTATCGATTTTTTATATTCTTACAGAAACTATCTAAGCCCGATATAGGTTATTAGGCATGTTTTCGTATAATACTAATAGATATTTAAATAGGCATGTTATGTTTGATTATTTTCATTCTTTCTTAAAAACTACTGTATCAATACCAGTATATCCCCCTTACTATGAAATCAGTGATAAGAGCGGGAATCTTCTAGGCTGTATTTCAGGAACCCATCACCACTTAAGTCCAAATGCCCATTTTGAGCCGGCCCCTTCCATGTTAAAGTGCTTTGATCGCGCAACTACGATCATTGTAGAAAGTGATAAAGAGGCTGCGAAAGAAGAATTAAAAAAGCAATGGTTGAGACAAGGAGTGCCTCTTGTAAAAATCAATGAACACTTCAAAAAAGCCGATTCAATAAATAGTATAGATATGGTGTGGGAAAGACGGGCAAAAATGCAAAATAAGAAAATCAAGGGACTTGAATCGACTCTATCATCTCTACAAACTGCTGCAAAGGTGCACCAAGAAGACGAGAAGAGGATCGAACTCTTCTGCAAGCCATGGAAAAAGCGAGCCTTGAATTCTGTCCCAGAATTGTGATAGTGTTGTTGTCAGTTGACTTATTGAGTAGTTCCATTTGTTTGGTTTTTGTCGTTTTGCGATTGCAATTATACCAAACGCAAGGGTTTTATTTTAAGAAATTTATAACAGAATTTGCTTTGGGAAATTAAAAAAGCAGAAGGACTTTTTCGGGGCTAGTCTCGATTAGTAAGCCCCCGAAAAATCCTTCTGCTTTCTTAGTTTTGCAATTGCCTCTGTATAATTATTTAAAATAATAATTGCGAAAACTCTAAGGTTTTATGACAGCAAGAATGGGTACTTTATTTGCGGGTGGTTTTGTTTTAGGGAGTATGAATCAATGTTATCAATCATTTGAAAAAGCGCACGCGATCTCTCAACAAGATTTTGAGAGAGGGGTACACTACATTGATACAGGAAATTACCATAAGCTGCCACACGCACCAAAAGGGAGAACTCCTGTCTTTCTTCCAAAAGATCTCCCAATTGTATTGAAAGAGGTTCGGGTAACTTGCGATGCTCGGATAGCACAGATGCTAGAGGCGCGACAGTTATTAGAGATAATAGGAGCAACTCATCTCGTAATTCCTGAGGCACGAAAATATAGAGGTTTTTTGATTGAGGATCGGCTTCCGATAGATGGAGTGGATTATTTGGAACAGATGGGTCTCTATGTTCAGAATAAGGACAAGTTTACGAAAGCGATTCGGGAATTCACTGCATTTTTGTGTCGCTCAGAGTTGAGTGATTTGTGGATGCGTCATGATGCCCATTTTTTATGGGGAAAGGTCCCTTCAGACGTGGCTCGTTTTGATAACATTCCCCTATATATTGAAAATGGGGAAGGAAAGATTGGATTGATTGATTTAGAAAGATTAGAATCCCATTGGTTAAAAGCCGACAGATATACCAAAGGATGGTACGAAAACCAAATGACTAGACCAACAGATTCTAATTGGTCGATATTGATTACTATTTTCCCTTATCATTTTGAAGATATCTTAGACGTCGTTGAAAAAATGTGGCCGGGAATTCATCTCGACAGAGAATTTTTGGAATCTCAAAAAAATGATGCACTACAAACGTATGAAATAGGATACATCAGACATCGGGAATTTTTAAATCGTCATGGAATCAATCGTATCCCAACTTGGTGGGGACTCGGTTCTTCAACGGCAGGTGAGATAAACGTCTTGAATAAGCAACAACAAGCAGAAATCCAAGCCACTTTAAAAGAGTTTCTTGAAGGGTGGTATAATTATGATAGGGAAAATGACCGTTGGAATGAGAATCATAGACCGTTGAGTGAAAAAGAGAGAAAAGAAATGATCGATCTTGTTGATCGAACGACTCCGATTGCTATTTCATTACTTCAAAAAAAATGGAAAGAAAGCATTGCGAAATGTAAAGATTCGTCAGAAGATCTTGTAAAATGCCGCTCTTTTCATGTTTACGCCCCACTTTTTAGTGACACTGAATATGATTATCAGACTGAAGAATATCTTAAGTCTGAATTTCGAATGGAAGAACGCAATAAGGGAAGTTTTGCGGGTAAAATTGTCGGTCATCTATTAAAAAAGATGAAGGAGTACGATGTCTTATACGACTACGGCAGGGGTATACGTGTTTAGAGGTTGGCATCTCTTTTTTTCTTTATCAAAAACTAGGATATGCTGTTGAATTTCTTCGCGAACTCCGAAATGTTATTTTTAAGGGAAAATTTATGACAATTCATTTAGACCCTCTATCGATGGGATTTGCAATCTTGACATCGGTCTCCTCTTATTTTATAGCCGGAAGCACAATCTGCCATTTATAGTCCCGTGCAAATGACGTGATCGATTTTCTTAACAATTCTTTAGTACATTTGCTTCTCGTTCTGCTCATCCATTACAGCATCTTCTTGCCAGAACTTATCTTCCGCTTCCCTAACCCTCTTGATGATCTTGCGAC
>DAIDIM010000138.1 GCA_027459365.1 Chlamydiota bacterium | reverse complement strand
CCGCCGCCGCCGAAACCACCACGCTCTCCACCGCGATCTCCCATTGGAGGACGGCTGCCACGTTCTTGTTCAGTACGTGCGAAATCAATCACGAGAGTCTTTCCTTGAAAAGGTTGTCCGTTAAGAGCTTCTTTTGCTTTTCCTGCAGATTCTGCTGAGTCCATGCGAACAAATGCAAAGCCTCTGGATCTACCTGAAAAACGATCCATTACGATTTTTACATCTTCTGCTTTTCCATATGCGCCAAATAGTTCACGTACTTGATCTTCGTTTGCGTCGAAGTTTAAATTGCCTACATACAATTTTTGATTCTGTTGATTCATTAAAATTTTCTCCAAAAAATAAAAGCTCTCTACGGACCCCAAAATCGGGCCAAGACTCACTCATGTTAAATAATTATCCAAGGCAATGTGCCTCTCTTAATGCGTCTTACTTTAACAGGAGTCATACAATGAAGTCAAAATTTTTTACAGATAATCTTGAAAAAGGTTTACAATCATCTTATGGCATTGTCTAAAGAAGCAAAAGATCGTCTTGAAAAAAGGATGAAATGTCTTGGAATCCTTGAAGAAGAGATCATTGAAAAATTTATTTTAGGCTCTGGAAGTGGAGGACAAAAAATCAATAAAACATCCTCTTGCGTCTATCTAAAGCATATTCCGACAGGTCTTGAGATTAAGTGTCAGCAGGATCGATCTAGGGAATTAAACCGTTACCACGCAAGGCAAGAATTATGCGAAAAAATCGAAGAACGAGTTCTTCAAGAAAAAAGTGAGAAACAACAAAAAATTGAAAAAATTCGACGTCAAAAAAGGCGACGCTCTCGCAAAGCCCAAGAAAAAGTCCTTACAACCAAGAAGAAAAGATCTGACCTTAAGTCACTTAGAAAGAATTTGGATGTGCCGTGAAAATGATGTATACTTCTAGGCATGCAATACGAGCCCCAATCAGAAATGCCTCTTTTAGAAGGTCTTCGAGCACTCTATCCCGATAGCTCGCGGCGAACGTTGCAAAACTGGCTCAAATCTGGGCGTTTCTCACTCAATGGCAAAGTGATCAAAGAAGAAAAGAAGCAATTGCAAAAGGGTGATCTTCTCACTTCTCAAGAAACCTTTCGGCCTCCTCGCATTCCTCAAGTTCCCATACTTTTCGAAGATCGGTTTATCATCGCCATTGATAAGCCAGTGGGGTTACTCAGCACCCCCCTTGATGAAGAGGCAAGCAATAAGAAACATGCCCTTGGAATGTTGCGAGAATACTATGAAACAGATCAGATTTTCGCCGTCCATCGAATCGACCGAGAAACCTCAGGAGTTCTCCTTTTTGCAAGAGGCAAACAATCGGCAGAAAGGCTGGGCGCTATGTTTGAAGCGCATGATTTAAAAAGACGCTATTCTGCAATCATCGAAGGCAATCTTAAGGAAGATTCGGGGACTTGGAGCTGTCCTCTTCTAGAGCTGCCCAATCTCAATGTCGTCGAATCAAGTGATGGTAAAATGGCAATTACACACTTTGAAGTGTATCGTCGCTCTTCCAAATACACATACCTAAATTTGACGCTCGAAACAGGGAAAAAGCATCAAATTCGGGCCCATTGTAAGCGCGCTGGCCATCCCGTTGTCGGTGATCAACGATATGGATCCAAAGAAAACCCTCTTCGAAGACTTTGCCTCCATGCACGATCCATTGAGTTTGTCCATCCTTTCACGAAAAAAGTTCTCTACATCGAATCTCCTCTCCATAAATCATTCCAAGTTCTTGGTGGACAAATCATCCATGACAAGTCCAAAAGAATGTTTTAGAAAAAAAATTTAAAAAGAGATATCTTATGGGGGATAAGGAACGATGCTATGACTTCACACTCTTCTCCTTTTAAACTTAACCTTCAATCGATCTCTACAAATCCTGCTTCAGAGACTCCTATTCGACGAAGAGAATCGACAAATCCCTCTGGCCTTAGTCAGACTAAGCTTTTTGAACTTTTACTGAATATCCAACAACATTCGAAAGGTACTTTGGAAGACAGCTCATTTTTTAGGAATACAATCGTTCCCATGACCCATGAGGATCCTTCAATTAAACGCATTCTTACTCTATTTCATGAAATTCGTACGAATGGACTGGACCCTGAACTCCTCAAGTGTATAAACGAACTTTCTCAAAAGTATATTTTAACCTCAGTTATATAGTTGCTTAAAAAAAAATACCCTGGCAATAGGAAGAAAAGTCTTGGGGTTATTTGAATACGATTTTTGGATTTGTTTTACTTTCCCTCTTTTCAGGCAATTTTTCTGATGAAACTAAGCCTGAGAGCATAATGACTTCTGAACAAGACAATTTTTTCTTATTCAATAATATTTTTGAACCCTCTATTATTCAAGAAGCCCTTGATTATCAAGGACTTAATGAAAATACAGAAACTTTGGCTCAAGAGGTAGTACAAGAGGAGGAAATTGCTCCCTATCTTGCGCAATCAATCGATTTCACAGAGGAGTATCTTCCTTGCTGTGCTCCTTTTTACACTTCTCCTTTTTTTCCAAAACGGGTAGCGCTCAGTCACACAGAGGGGTTTGGTGACCGGATTCGTTCGTACCGAAGCAATTACTCTTTTGCAGAAGTTTGTTTTGCAGGAGAAGCGGAGCCTGGTTGCTTTCTTTCTATGCTAGATTTACGGGGATATCGATTCGATAACACAAAATATGCGCTCGCTGCTGGAATAGTAGGAAGATATATCCCGAGTTGCGATGATTGCTTTTGCCAAATTCTTGGAATTAACCTTTATTACGATTATGCGCCGAAAACTGGAGGATACCATCAACAATTAGGCGGTGGGGCAGAAATTTTAGGAACTCGATGGGATTTTCGTGGAAATTTCTATGTCCCTTTTGGAGAGAGAAAAAGAAAATGTTGTGATAGAAAATGTGTAAACGGCTGGCTTGCCTATACTTACAATGCAGAGATTGGATATCTTATTTACAATTGTGGACCCTTTTTCCTCTATTCAGCGGTTGGCCCCTATTACATCATTACTTGTGAATGTAAAGAACGACAAAGAGGAGCAAGCCTACGATTTGTTCCACAATATAAAGATTTTTTAGCTCTCAATTTAAAGTTCAGTTACGACTCTTTCTTTAAAGCCATTTTTCAGGCCGAAATCATCATTTCGGTACCATTCTACCAAATAGGGGTTCCAGAAAGAGACCCTTGCGGCTTCACAAATCGACAAATATATCAACGAGTTGAAAGACTATAGAGGTCTATTGTTGCGATATGGCTCTTTGCAATCGTCTGCAATCTCCTCATTTCGGGCAATTACTATGACGTTGCACTCAGAGATCTCGGCTTAGGGTTAGGCGCGATTGCTCTTGGTAGACTCAGCCAAAAGTATACATAACCTATTCGTGAGCGATCAAAGATTCTAGGAGGGCGTTTTTATCGAGCGTTAGAATCCAAATCTCTGAATCATTTTTTCCATATGCTACGTGTA
>DAIDIM010000104.1 GCA_027459365.1 Chlamydiota bacterium | reverse complement strand
ATGTCTTTAGAATCTTGATCTGTGCCTATGCGCATGTGTCCTCTTTGGGTTTGGTCATTCAAAGAGTATCAGTGCTTTAGGCACTTTTTTTAAACAAAATTTTTAATTTACAGCGATACCCAGAAAATGGGAATGCGCCCGTCTGAACCGTTAATATACTGTCTCAAAAGTTTTAAAAATAATTTTTTTGACAGGCGTTGGGTATAGTTTTTTTGAATTTGATCCGAGCCTCCGTCGGTAAGCGGGAAATAAACCCATCTTTTTTCGGTCGTTGAGTTGTGACATCTTGGTCTTTTTTAACCAGGAGTATATTTATGCCAGTTGCAACATCGGAAGAGAAAAAACTTGAATGGAAGACACGTGTTGAAAACCAACGTCAAAGTGGTTTATCCATCGAAAAATGGTGTCTTCAAAACCAAGTCAGTCCTCACGTTTTTCATTACTGGAAAGACAAACTCTTTCCAAAACAATTGCAGAAATCCAATTTTGCTGAGATGCCTATGCAGCGTTCCACTGCTATTTCCTTGCAAGTATCAGGTCTCCACGTGCGCATAGGGAGTGATTGCCCTCTTCAACTGCGCAAGGATTTATTTGCTTTATTCGAGAGACTCTGATGTTAACCCTTCCTGCCAGCGCTCGTATATTTTTATGCAAAGATCCGATCAACATGCGTAAAAGCTTTGAAGGATTGAGTGCCATTGTAGAGCAACTTTTCCCAGGAGAGTTGCTCTCGGGAGCATTATTCGTTTTTCTAAATAGAGAAAAATCTCATATGAAGGTGCTATTCTGGGATCGAGACGGATTTGCGATTTGGTATAAACGACTCGAAAAAGGAACTTTCAAACGTGGCGTTTTGGATACTTTGGACAGACGAGATTTTATGATGCTTTTGGAAGGGATCGAACCCAAAAAACTCCGTGCGAATTTTCTTCTAAAAAAGATGTGATTTTCCTCCCAAGAAAACAAATGTTTTGGTATCATTTTGCCTATGACATCAGCCGCAGAAATCACAATCGAATCCTTGCAAACACAGCTGAATGAACGCGATCAAAAAATCATCCGTCTGGAAGAACAGCTAGCGTGGCTCACAAGGCAGTTGTTTGGCAAAAAATCTGAACGGTTTGCTGACACACCTCCAGAACAACTACTCTTGAGCGGTTTTGAAAATCTGGAGGAAAAACCGCCAGAAACAAAAATAGTCCCAGCTCATGAGAGAAAGCAAAGAACTACTTCTGGTAAAGATGCCATCAAACTTCCCGACGATCTTCCTGTAGAAACTACTGTGATCGATCTTTCCAAAAAAGACAAAGTATGCAAAGAAACGGGAGTTGCTCTCGAAAAAATCGGAGAGGAAATTTCTTGTAAATTAGCATATCGTCCGGGGAGTTACTTCCTCAAAAAAATCATTCGTCCCAAATATGCTCACCCCAAAAAGGAAGAGTCTGGCATTGCAACAGCTCCTATGCCGGATAGTCTTCTTCCCAAGTGCAGGGCTGACGAGAGTCTGCTTGCAGACATCATTACCAAAAAATTTGTGGATCATCTTCCTTTGTATCGAATTGCTGAAGGGTTTGTAAGAGAAAGAATTGTCATCGGAAGAAGACTGCTCTCTCAATGGGTCGTTGGAGCAGGTCTCGCTCTTAAGCCTCTGTATAACGAAATGAAAAAAAGGATCTTGTCGGGAGAGAGACTTCACATTGATGAAAGTCCAGTAGATATTTTCGACAGCCCAAAACTGACCCAAGGATACATGTGGGTCCTGGTGGGTGGTATTGGAGCAGATCCTCCCTATCGTCTGTATGAGTTTAAAGAGAGTCGCAAACATGGACATGCCGAAGACATCTTGAATGGATATTCCGGAATCATCCATTCGGATAAATACGGAGCTTACGAAACATACATCCGAAAACATAAGAATATTTGGTGTCCCTGTTGGGCGCATATAAGACGTAAATTTTTTGAGGCCGAATCGGGAGATCTAAATCTTCGCACATGGGTGCTCGAACAGATTCAGCAACTCTTTGCAATCGAAGAAACCGCTTGGCAGCTTTCAGCTCAAGAACGACTCCAGATGAGACAAGCCCAGGCAATTCCGATCATTGATAATTTAATCGATCGCATCAAAAATAGACTGGTGCAAGGAGCCATTCTTCCGAAGTCGAAATTCAAAGAAGCTTTGTGCTATTTTTCCTCGCTAGTTCCATACTTAAAAAACTATACAACTCACTCAGAGGCCCGTCTCGACAATAATCCTGCAGAACGGGCAATCCGTCCTCTTGCCATTGGACGAAAAAATTGGCTCTTTCTTGGAAGTCCAGAAAGCGGTGAAGCTGCTGCAACTTTACTATCTCTTGTGCAAACCTGCAGAGCTCTTAAAATAAACCCTCAGACTTACTTGGAAGATGTGTGCCGTCGCATTATGGGACACAGTGCCCAAAAGTTATGCGAGTTGCTCCCGGACGAATGGCTTAAAGCACGAATGCCTATACCACAGCAATCCTAATCTAAACAGATGGGTTTATTTCCCGCTTAC
>DAIDIM010000085.1 GCA_027459365.1 Chlamydiota bacterium | reverse complement strand
TTGCTGTTCCTCCCATTGAATACTACAAACCAGAAATGCAAGGGGATCTTGAATTTATTCTCGACCATCGACCCATTTCATTACGCCATCGCAACATCCAAGCCGTTTTTAAAATCCAAGCCGAGATCGCACACGCCTATCGGCTTTATATGCATGACACTGTAGGCGCTTTTGAATATTTTGCCCCGAATATGATCGGTGCCTCTTCCGAGGGGGGGGCTGAATTCTTTAATGTCGATTATTTTGGATATCCGGCGACGCTGGCGCAAAGTAGCCAGCTCTATAAACAGATCATGGTTGGCGTGAATGAAAGAGTATTCGCCTTAATGCCCTTTTTTCGGGCAGAGCCGTCTCAGACATCACGACATCTTTCTGAAGGCAAGCAACTCGAATTTGAAATCGGATTTTTTAACAATTGGCATGAGATTCTCAATATTCAAGAAGGGTGTATCAAATTCATCCTCTCCTATCTTCATACCCATTCAAAAGGAGAACTTGAAATCCTTGGGAGCCAAATTGTCAAGGCGCCTGCAGATGTGCCATTTCCTCGCCTCACTTTTGAAGAGGCTCAAGAACTCTATTACCAAAGGACAGGAATCGATGAGCGAAATGAGCCCGATCTAAGTCCTGCTGCAGAGAGAGAATTGTGCGCTTGGAGCCTCGAAACAAAAGGGACTGAGCTTGTCTTTGTTATTGATTGGAAAACCGAAAAAAGGCCCTTCTATGCCTATCCAAAACCTGAGAATCCCTCTTTAACGAACACATTCGATCTACTTTGCGCCGGCACAGAAATCACATCCGGCGGACAAAGACGGGATACCTACGACTCTATGGTCGAAGGGATCAGAATGAAAAAAATGGATATCAACAATTTCTCCGACTACCTGAGTATTTTCAAGTATGGAATGCCCCCTCATGGCGGTTTTGGGATGGGTCTTGAAAGGCTCACAATGACTCTACTCAAACTCAAAAATATTCGAGAAACATCCCTTTTCCCCTCCGATCCAAAACGAATTGCCGGCAATCGAATGAAAGCCCATATCTTCTTTGGTGCAGAAAACATTCGCAATGAGATCATTCGCCTTTGTCACAAACACAATTTCCCGATCGACCATGCAAAACACGAACCAACGCCAACCTCTGAAGATTCTGCTCGCGTTCGCAACATAAAAATGGAAGAAGGGATTAAAGCACTCATTCTGCGAGGAAAAAGCTCCAAAAAAAACTACCAATTCAATATTCCATCTCACCTCAAACTCGATATGAAGGCCGCGTCTGAAATTGTTGGCGAAAAATGTGAATTTGAAGACCCTGCAGTCATTTTTGACCGATTTGGAATTATCGTCGGCGGAGTGCCCCCTTTTGGCAATCTTCTCAATATCGACAATTATTTTGATGAATCGCTTAAAAAAGAGCATAGAGCCGCTTTCAATTGCGGTTTCCCCACAGAATCGATCATCATGGCATCAAAAGACCTTTTTGGCATAACTGAGCCAAAATGGGGCCATTTCGCAAAAGTCTAAAATCTATTGCTATTTTTCCCAATCCTCATTATTTTCTCTTGAAATTAAAAAAGGTGAGAATGTCTGTTCTAACTGTTGTAAAATTTCCAAATGCTGAAAAAATGACTTCTATATTATCCAATAATTCATTGATAAATACACCTTATTGGAAAGAAAAAAATGTTACCTCGCCTTTGTACATTTTTTGAAAGGCAGATCCGAGGGAGGCGTCCGATGATTTTATTATTTTTTTGCGAGTTAATAGCAGCAACGTCCCTATTGACGAGTAAAAAAATAATAAAAGAGCGGACGCTCTCACCGGGAGATGCCATCAAAAAATGTACAAAGTCGAGGTTACGCAAACAATTATTAAACTTGCTGTAGAACGTTTTGCCGATAAAGAAAAATATGAACAAGGGATTCAATTGGGAGCAGCACTGATCGTTCATGATATTCGAACTGGAGAAGACGGTTTTACTGGGGAAAAACTTTCTGTTCCAAAATTGGATTTTCCTGAAATTGTTTGGTCACAACTGATCTTGAGTGTCTTATTTGCTCTAAACGGAAGTTTTTGTAAATCAGTCTATTAACTCTCAATTCGACCGACGATGAGTTATAGAATCAAGTTCTATAACTCAGTTTTTGATGAAATATGAGTTATAGAAATGAGGTCCTCCCTCTGTTGCTGAAAAATACATTTCGATAAAAAAGGAGAACTCCGTCACGCTACTTTATCCCAACTCAGGAGTCATTCCATCCCCCCAGACTTTGACACTTTGCAACGCA
The DNA here is from genome assembly GCA_027459365.1 of Chlamydiota bacterium. Lineage (GTDB taxonomy): Bacteria > Chlamydiota > Chlamydiia > Chlamydiales > SM23-39 > DAIDHZ01. The sequence goes on along the minus strand of DAIDIM010000085.1, from coordinate 2,055 downwards.
AAATACTTGTAATCAGTGATTTGTTACTAAAATTTCAGGCACAACATTCTTAATCAAAAAAAATTGAGACTTAGGGAGTAGAGGAATCAATTACTTGATTCCTCTACTCCCTTAGACACTTAAGTTTTTTAAAGGGGTCAAACTGTCAAAGTCGGGATAAATATAAATAATTTATTGAATATTATAAAAATACTGATTTAGCTATACTGTATTCAATTATTTTTTTTAAATGAGTTAAAAATGAAAAATATGTCATTAGGTCCTGAAGAGATATATAGACGAAACAACTACGTAATCCCTATAGATCAGTCGGAACGTAGTTTGGTAACGATTTCGAGTAGTCATTCTAGCCCCCATAATTCTCTAGATGTCTTGTTTAGGCAAAAAAGAAGAGCGGAAGGAGAGATTATATCTGCTGCTGCAGATGGGCGTGAGCAACGTGTTCGAGAATTGCTTGCTAGTCGGATAATTTCTGATGACGATATAGAGGGGGCGATTCGCTCAGCAGCTCTATTTGGTAAACGTGAATGTCTTGAAGTTATATTTGAAAACCGTCGGGTTTCTTGTGTATGTGGAAATCGGGGTTTTCAAAACGCTATTAGAAATAGAAACTATGAAATTGTTTCATTATTCATTAATAAGATGACTCCTACTTCAAATGATTCTAATTCAATTGAAGGTGTCTGCCCTAATGAAATCACCCGCGCAAAATATACCGTAGAAGCCATCAATGCGATTGTAGAAAACCCAGATCTTGTAGGTAAACAAGATGGTTTGTTCATTAAAAAATTATTAGAAAGCGTTCCTATTGATCCGAGTAGTTTATTCCCGGCTATTAGAATGTCTGCTGCAAAGGGGTTTGATTCTTATATTCATTTATTTCTTCCATTCTCTAATATATCGGATACAGAGCGGGAAAGGTGTATTCAAATCGCAACCCAATCTGGACATCCTGAATGTGCTAAAGCTTTGCATAAACCAAGTCTCTTTGATAGATGTTGGTCATGGTTAAGTCCTACGAATGAAGAGAATGTTTTTACTTCTATTGTGACAGCTGTTACGACGCGCGTTGGGTCCTTGTTTCGCTGGCGCAACCAATAAGCGACTCTTGCTTTTGTGATTTAGTCACAAGGAACATAATCGCTATGATCTTGATTTCGCTTGGCAGTTTGTCGGAATTTCCAACAAACTGAAGCAGCCTCTAACTCTCCATCCTCGAAAATTGCACTAATATGCTCAGCGATTGTAGAGCGACCTTTACCAAAAAGCTCTGCGATTTCTAACTGAGTAAGCATACAGTATTTTTCTAACATCTTTATTTTTAATCATATAAGACTAGCATGAGACGTATACAGAATCACTTCGCTATTAGACACATTCGTCATAAGCGCACGCTATTTTATCTCAGTTCAGGAGTCATTCCATCCCCTTTCTAAATGACAACGAAAAAAGGCTTGAGCTGTCGCGCGAAAGTATCGTGTTCGGTCCTTAAAGGAGGGAAATAGAGCAATCTAGCTCCCTCCTCGATCAATGTAGTCCTAGATAAAATTTTTGATATCATTTAAATATTTCTCTTGGTACATTGCCTAAATTCTCTTTGAACAAAGAGTTCTTATGAGTCTGCCCCTATCAACAAAAAGCCAATCTTCCTCGGAAGATCTATTTCTGCAGAATAAAACCCGAGAAGTACTATACAAAGGACCTCCTGGTTCGTCTATCTTTGGAAGCGCATTTCTTAAGCCAGCAGCTGTGTTTGACACCGTTTCAGTAGCTTGGAATTCTATAGGAGAAGTAAGCGCAAAACTGCTACGCAATGGGGACTCCCAGACCCTTTCTGCAGAACAGATTTGCGGTATCCCGCAAAATATTCGATCTTCCCCAGAGACTTTGTCCCGATTTTTGGAGGACACGTATGTCACATTGTCTCCCGTATTGGGAAGTAAGAATCTTAAAGTACACATCCTCCCTCGGCTCAGAGGAGGAATGCCGCCAAAAGAACAACTACCTACCAGTATTGATGCAAGGGCGTACTCCAGACTCACACCTGTAGGAAAT
>DAIDIM010000068.1 GCA_027459365.1 Chlamydiota bacterium | reverse complement strand
CTAAGGTACTTGCAGCAGAAGAATTGAATGACATAAAAATGGGATGTAGCTGACTCGAACAGCTGACCTCTACGATGTCAACGTAGCGCTCTAACCAACTGAGCTAACACCCCGTAAAAGACAGTAATTTTATATCAATATCAGGAAAAATAGCAATCAATTGTTTTTTGGAGCCATTCCCGATGTACCTCTTCGACGATATTCGGGAATCTTTTCGACGATTTTACCTCCATTTTCGCAAAGCCATATAACTTAGTAAGATATTAGCTTTGCGAAAATGGGGTAAACTCGTCGAAAATATCCCAAATCTCCTCGAAGAATTCACATCGAGAATGGCTCATAGAAGTTTTAAATGAAGCATGCTATGCTAGAGAGTATGCAACATGCCTTGCGCTTTTAAACAGAGCAAAAACATTAACATCAAGAAGTAGAGATCTTGTAAAATCTGCAGGAGAATACGCCATGGGAATTACCAAAAATTATATTCGAATGGCTAAGATGAGAATGATACCGCAAGATACCGATCAACGGGAGTGCGATTCTGGAGAAATCACCCCATCTTAAAATTGCAAAAAGATATTGGATGGAGCATCTGCAACCCCTAGATGTGGTCATTGATGCTACGTGCGGAAATGGGCATGATACTCTTTTTTTAACAACATTGTCTGAACAAGTCATCTCTTTAGATATTCAAAGAAGTGCAATTCAAAAAACAGAGCAGCTCGTTGGAACAAAGGCGACACTTTTACATTTATCCCACGAGTATATTGATGAGGTTCCTCTTCCAAAACCTCCTCGCCTGATTGTGTATAATTTAGGATATCTGCCGGGTGGAGATAAATGCATTACAACAAAACGGGATACTACATTGATCAGTCTAAAGAAAAGTATGAATATTTTAGCCCCTGATGGGGCAATTTCGCTTACCTGTTATCCGGGTCATGAAGAAGGTTTTCATGAAGAGCAAGCTGTTGCTGAATTTTTAAAAACACTCAATCCGCAGCAATGGACTATTTTACAATATCGATGTATGAATCGTCTCCATTCCCCTATATTTTATTGGATTGAGAAAGTTGGTTAAATGTGGTTTCGTCTACCCAAGAACAACCGAGGTTGATCTGCGGCTTAAACTGCCCATGATAATCGGACCCTCCAGTTGCAATCCAATTTTTATCCTTTGCGATTTTTACCCAGGGCCTTTCTTGATATTCTAGGAGGTTGCTGTAATAACACTCAATCCCATCGAAAGGAAGTGCGAGAAGAGAGTTGAGTACTCCTTTTTGAATATAATGTGGGTGGGCAAGGATTGCCTTTCCTTTTGCATCATGAATCACTTGTATTGCGTCGAGAGGAGTAAATTTAAAACCAGGAACGTAGCACGGAGAATCTTCGCTTAAATAAGATAAAAATGTCTCTTGAATCGATTTTACATATCCTTTTTTCAACATGATCTGTGCGATATGAGGGCGGCCGATGGTTTTTTTCATTCCAAAGGTCACAAGTGCTGCAAGCTCAATTTCCGTCACAATAATATTTTTTTCTTTTAGTTTTTTTAAAATCTCTCGATTTCGAATATTGCGACGTTGTTGCATTTCTTCTAAAAAATAGTTCATATGGCTCGATTGAAGATCAAAACCATAGCCTAGAATATGGATAGTATTTTTCCCAAACTCTGTAGACAACTCCACTCCAGGAAGTAGACGAATTCCGATTTCGCGAGCAGATTCCATGAGCTCGGGTGAATATGCTTCGATTGTATCGTGATCGGTAATGGAAAGGCCGGATAGGCCAGATTTCTTTGCAAGTTCTAAGAGCTGTAACGGAGTATCAGAACCATCAGAACAGACAGAGTGGCAATGAAGATCAGCTCTAAACATACGGGATCACTCGAATTTCTGGCTGCAACTGGATGCCTGTTTTTTGCAAGACTTGTTCTTGAACTTCTTTTATCAATTGATGAACATCATCCGACGTTGCGAGCTTCTCATTGACGATAAAGTTTGCATGAATTTCAGAAACTTTTGCTCCTCCAATACGCAATCCCTTTAGACCACTTTCTTGAATGAGTCTCCCAGCACTCGCGCCGCTCGGATTGCGAAAAATACAACCAATGCTTTTCTGTTTCAAAGGTTGTGTTTTCATTCGATAATCGATGATTTCCAATTGTTTTTTCCTGGCAGTTGGCTCGCATGTAAGCCGAAAGCGCGCTGAGATGATTGCACCGATCAGTGTTTGGAAACGGGAATGCCGGTAGGAAAAATCAAGCTCTTCTTTTGTATATTCATGAATCTTTCCATCTTCATTCATAAAAGTGACACTGACTAAGGTTTCACAAGTCTCTTTCCCATTGGCGCCGGCATTCATGAAGATCGCACCGCCGACACTTGCAGGAATTCCAGCTGCAAACTCAAGACCTGTTAACCCGAGTTTCGCACTTTGCACTCCCAGATAGGAAAAACTCGTTCCCGCGCCAACAGTGACATAAGGCTCTCTCCATTCACAAAAATCGATCCGATTTAAGAGGACAACCCCATTAAAACCTCGATCGCTGAAAAGACAATTGGACCCTTTCCCAAGGATGAAAAAAGGGAGAGACTGTTCTTTTGCAAATAGGATCCCTTCCTTCATCTCAACAGCCGTTTTCACCTCAGCGAAATAGCGAATGGGACCTCCAATGCTGAACGTAGAAAATTCAGACAACTTGCGATCCGTTGCGAAGAACATTTAAACCTTTATCTAAAATAGCGTTGACGAATTGCGCGCTTTCGGGGGTGCCAAATTTTCTAGCTAAACGTATCGCCTCAGCAATTACAATCGGAGGAGGAAGTTTTTCTAGCTCATAAAACCCTAGGCGCAAAATGGTTTTCTCAACATTTGAGATGCGCTCAAATGCATAGTCTGTAGAGCATAAAGAAATTTTTTCATCAATTTGGGCAAGTTTCTCTCGAACATTTCTAGCCATTTGATTAGCTTCTAAAACCGCTTTTCGAGTCACCTTCAGCTCATGCATCAACATCAGGGCAGTCTCTTCTGTTAAGTCGGAGCTAAACAGAATCTGAAAAACAATTTCTCTAAATTTTTGTGGTGGAAGCGCCATATGTTCTAACTATATCACAAATGGGGAAAAAATGGTTGCGCTCTTTTTTGACAATTGATATTTTCAAAGAATGCTCGGTGTGTTTCTTGACTCGGAAGCTAATGGGTTAAACCCCCGTATACACAAAATAGTTGAAATCGCATTCCAAATCGTTGATCTTAAAACAGGTTCGTTAAAATCAAAGTATCAAAGCCTCATCTCTTATCCTTTCACCGATTGGGAAAGAAGTGATCCATCTAGTCTTAAAGTGACCGGGTTTACTTGGGAGGAGGTCTCTCGAGGAAAATCTTTAACACAGGTCAGTCAAGAAATTATTGATTGTTTTAAAAATGAAGGGGTTCGAAGAAAAAAGGCAGTATTTATCTGTCAGAATCCGTCTTTCGACCGGACCTATTTTGGACAAATCGTTGATCCTGACACACAAGAGCTCTTAAATCTCCCCTATCACTGGCTCGATTTGGCCTCCATGCACTGGGCCTTAAGCATGGAAAAAGCAAAAGCACATTTAGGTCCATTTCCTTGGGAAGGGGGACTTTCTAAAGATAAAATCGCTAAATTTTATCAGCTTCCGCCAGAAGACTCCCCTCATCGAGCAATGAACGGGGTTATGCATCTCTTAGAATGCTATAAAGCAGTGGTCGGCTTTCCTCAAAGTTAAAAATATTTGCCAATTACAAGTGAGAGGCTTTGAGCAAATGCACCTGATCCTACCTCAAGTGTATATTTCCCTGAGCAGAAAAGTCCATTGCATGCACGGTAGAAGAGTTCAAATCCGGCTCTAGCTCTCGATTGGCTTTCAGAAAGGGCGTGGACGGTGAAATCATTAAGTGAGCCAGGCACTGTTGCTCTGATTTTGCCAAGATCAAATGGAACTAGATAGAGATAGAAAAGCTCTTCTTTTAAGAATAGGGTTCCTTGAGTTATCTCAAATGCTTGATATGCATTCAACCCGATTTGGTTGCGCAGTATTGAGCTATTTCGCTCGTAGATATGCATATTCAGCGCCGATTTTCCTCTTTCGGTGAATGCCGTTTCATGAATGTATGCCCAATCAACCGATGCATATGGTTCGAGAACACTCCAACAAAGATCGAAATCATATCCTATCCCTAAATGAGGAACGAATGAATATCCTCGATGAGTTGAGTGAGCATTTGCTCTGAGTATTGGTTCTTTCAATATGGGGGTGACAATTTCTCGGTTATTTTCAAACCAAACCGCTGTCCCGTAAAAACATAGATCGATAAAAGCATTGTCAATATAAGCAGTCCCGTAAGTTGCTCCCCCAATGAGATCAACTGTTGAATCGGCATCCTGAGAAATGCGTCCATGGGCGTAGTTACCCTGTATACCCACAAAACCATTTAAAAGAAATTTCTCAAGTCCAACTGTCCCTTGATTGGTTAAGATATTGAAGGCTGGGTTTTGCTCTTCTTGTTTTTGATGAATGATTTGCATTGTCCACTGGCCATAAGCGTCATAATCATTATGCGCTTCAGCTCTAATACTTCCTCTCGGCAAAACATTACTTGCAACATATCGGTCAATCTTTTGCAATGCATAGATCTCCTCACAACATCCTCCCCTTTCTTGGAAGTAGAGCAACCGATTTTGCTGCTCACGATCAATAATGTTTTGTACAGTGCTGA
>DAIDIM010000038.1 GCA_027459365.1 Chlamydiota bacterium | reverse complement strand
GATGATTTTATTATTTTTTTGCGAGTTAATAGCAGCAACGTCCCTATTGACGAGTAAAAAAATAATAAAAGCGCGGACGCTCTCACCGGAGATGCCATCAAAAAATGACATAAGTCGAGTTCAGGGCATGTTTTTACATACAAATATGACTAAAAGATGAATTTTCTAAAGAGGAATAAATAATATGTCGATACAAGCACAGAATAGATCAAGTCGGAGTGAACATCCAAGAACCATGCTTTCAGGCATGCAGAGTCAGTTACCTTTAATCATGAAGGAAATAGCTCCAGTAAAAGCTGCAAATGCGATAGCTTCAGCTCCACAATCTGCAACAAGCAACGTCTATTCTACTCCGAGCGATGTATTAGAAATTTTAAGAAATCCCGGAGAAACTTCTGAATATCGATGGATAGGAACTCTTTATTTCGGTCGTGTAATAGAAGTTTTTGGTCCACATGACATGATCGATACTGAAACCAATAAAAATAACATTGCAACAAGAGTAGAAGCAATGTTGGTAGAAACGGGATTTAATAGAGAATATGGTGAAATGACTTTTACACCACGAAAAAAATCATCAACATCTACCAAACCTCAAGTTAGACTAGCCACGAAAGTTCGAGATGGTATTGCTTTTGAGACTGCTCTCAAGATTAAATTTAGGATTAGAAAGCAAGTTAATTACTCCGATGCAATCCGGATTTCGATGTTTTTAGGGAATCCCGATTTTTTAACCATGCTGTATGGTGAAGATAAAAAATTAATGAACCAATATTGGGGAAGACAAGTTGAATATCTGGAAAATCGTCTAGTTTACGATAAACCAGCTAAACCACCATTTGGTGATGAATCAGATACATGGAGGAATTTTGCCGATCAGCACTTTCGTGCCGCAATCAGCAATGATCCAATGAATCTTCAATTTACGCCAGAAGAAGTTAGAAATAATGAGGGAATTGTTCGTTATGCAACCAGAAAATCTTCTGGAAAGGCTTTTAAATATGCCTCGGAAAGTCTTAGAAACGATCCGGAATTCGTTGAGATTGCAATGCGCTCTTTGCAAGAAAGGATAACTGCTCAACTGCTTGTTTTTGAAAATGCAGGACCTATACCGCAAAACAATCTAGATACGGTTTTCCATGCGATTTGTCACATTTGGTGGACTGGGCAACTGGACAAACTATTCAAGTTGGTTAGCAACGAAATTCTGAACCAAATTTTAGCTCCAGATACAGCTTTACTTGAGTATTGGAAACCTTGGCAAAAGGAAGAGATTCAAAAGCTTGCTCGCGAGGAACTACAATCAAGACAGAGCGCAGCAAGCAAACAATAACTTACTCCGCTTGAGGTAAAAAGTATTCTTTGCCTTGTTGGAGCTTCTCGTCGATTGCATCGGGATGCATCATGGCATGGGTGATGCCACCGCCAACAGATCCTATGAATGCGCCCATCATCCCAATTCCATAGCCAATCAGAAGGCCTGTTCCAATTTGTACGCCGCGATATTCTGGCTCGCGCTTAAA
>DAIDIM010000212.1 GCA_027459365.1 Chlamydiota bacterium | reverse complement strand
CATTAAAGATCTCTCTGCCAAAGAGTATTGGAAGCAGCTCGAATCGGCACCCGAATATGTGATCCTTTTTCTTCCTGCCGAAGCATTTTATAGCGCAGCCCTCCAATCAGACCCAACCCTTATCGAAGTCGGTGCAGATCAAAATATCATTGTCGCAACACCCACAACCCTGATTGCGATCTTGAGAGCCATTGCCTTTACTTGGAAACAAGATGGCCTTTCTAAAAATGCAAAGGAAATTTCTCGTCTAGGAGGAGAGCTATACGATCGTCTGAATATCGTCATGGATCATTGGAATAAAGTGGGCAAAAGTCTCAATACCGCAGTCGATTCCTTTAATCAAAGCATATCCTCGATGGAATCTAGAGTCATGGTGACAGCACGCAAGTTGAAGGAGGCGGGCTCAATTCAGGAAGAAATCGCTGAGCCAGTCGCTATAGAGAAACTTGCCAAGAGAGCCCATTCTGAAATTGGCTCATCCTGATTTTTTGTAAACCACTGAATTAGAATGACTTAATTTCATAAATTAATTTCTTGATGCAAAAACATTAATTATGTTATAATTAATTTTATAAAATTAAAAAATAGGTAATTATGTCAGCAATTAGTAATGTTTTTTCTTTAGAAAATTTTAATTTAAATATTTTAGAGTCTGTTTTAGAACGTAGCTATAGAGAGGTGCGGACTCTTCAAAAAAATAGAACCGATAATGAGAAAGGAAGTATAAAGACAAATATTGTCCATAATCTTCAATCTATTTGGAGAAATGCAAATTTAGATATTGTTGAAAAAGAAAGGCGAACGAGAGAGCTCCACATACAGATTGAAAATAAGATGAGAGAATCATTAGAAAAGCTTCCAGATCATATTCGTAAATTCGGAAAATTCACCGAACAAGATAATGCGAATATTGTAAGCACTATTACTATGGTTTTTAACTATATAATCGATTCTTGCTTCTATCCCGAAAATGATATTGAGATGCAGAGAGTGGCGAACGACAATACTACTATTGTTGAGTGTGGATGATATGGTTTTTATGAAGAAAAATTCTATTTTTTATTCCACAGACAACACAAAATATGCTGGGAATGCGAAATGGTTATTCGGCCTTGGACTTGCGGCTAAGGTCACTTCCTTGTCTACAAATTTTTCTAAGTCGACATGGGTACTATATACATAGGCAATGGGTCCGTTTGATCCCTTTAGAATGTAGTTGCCCGGTTTGTCTTTGACAGGGTTGTTGTAAGGTTCTAACCATCCTGTTAAAACGGTGCTATTTGCTTTTTGCTCTGTATAAAAATCATCCATCTTTTTGCCAGAATGGAAAGAGGTCCAGCTCAAATAGAGTGCCTCTTCTAAAGAATCCCAGAGTTTGTTTTCTGTAGAGTGATTTTGTTGTTTTTTCTTCCCCCAGAAGCTTGGATGTGCATGTTCTGTTGCGAAATACTCTTTTGTCTCTTCGTTATGCTTTGCGATGAGCTCTTCTTTGGCGCTCGGAGATAATTCAGTTCTCTCTTCTAAGTATGCAATTTTTTTATTGAGGTAGGTCTCTTTTAACTGTGCTAAAGCCTCTTTTGCAGCGGTTAGTATTTCTGGAAAATCAGAGTAGTTCCGAATGATAGTTTGAAACTGTTCTGAGGCTGTAAAGATAGACATATCCTCATACGATTTTTGCGCCTCAATTTCGGCAAGAGCCATTGCTGAATGATAGAGATCTTCCACTTGCTCTTTTCTCTTCTCCATCGTGCTCAAATACTCAGGGCCGCCTGCTTGAATAACGAACTCTTTGGACACATAAAATCGAGTCGTTTGAGGAATCGAAATCTCTAACCATTTATGATTGCTGTCGCAAATTTTTGAAGCAACCTTCATTCCTGTCTCCAATTGACCAAGGATTGGTGCATCCGGATTTGGCTCAAGGCGAACATTGACTTTATTGGCTTCTACAATATCATCGAGAATGTAGCTTCTAAATACATATCCTTTGGTATCTTTGGGAGGCTGTACTGCAAAAAATTCTCCCTCTTCTCCAACGACTAAGAGTAGATCGTTTTTCGCAAATTGTCTGACAATTGGACTATCAAGATCTGCTTTTACTCGCATGCGCACTTTATTTGCGGTGATTTTTCCAGTAAAAGGTTTGAATGTTTTGAGGAGCTGTTGTTGTGGCGCCGGAGTTTTATTCTGAGGTGTAGTAGCAACACAACATGTAAAAATACAACTAAGAACAAATGCAGAACGGATCATACCAAAAACTCCAACAGTGAAATCTATTTCATAGTAAAGTCTTCGCTGTTTTTACTCCAAGAATAAAATTAGCCAAATCGGTTTTGAATCAAATCAATGGTTGAGAACTGCGCAGATATGTTCGCACGTTTTAGAACCGCAAGTACATCCGATCGGATCGCCTAAGAAGACATCATAGTATTCGTTTTTATCGATTGGATTGACAACGTGGTAGAGTTTTTCTTCAATTTGCTTCACTTCCCAGTCGCGGAATTTAAGATCGGCCTCTTCAATCACCTCTTCTTGTGGATGCAAGGCTCGTGAAAGTTGGCAATAGATACAATTGCAGTTCGGAACTGCAAGATCTAGAAAAGGGGTATTTTCTAAACCAAAAGACTTGATAATTGTCCCTATTTTTTCAAGTACATTAGGGGGGATGGGAGGAAGGTCTGCTTGCTCAGGATTGTGTTGCATAGTCGCGTTTAAGGGATCTAAAATCGCCCCTTCTTCACTGTTTTTTAGGGGAAGGGTAAAGCTTAAGGAATTGCGCAAAAGAGGGAGATCTGTTGCAGTGTCGTGAAAATTTGCATGCGCTTGGAAGATTTCATCAATATCGCTTTGCGACATGCTTGGGATTTCAACTTGCGCTCCATCATTCAGCGTAATCACTAGAAGAGAGCGTTCGTTTTTGCTTCGTAATTGAATGGAAGAAATACTGCTCCAGCTCGTTGAAAGATAAGGAGGGATGCTTAAAAGCTTAGGTGTAATTTTCATAAGACCTCTTTCATCAATACTTCTTATTATACAATAATTTAGATATCTGTGTCAATTTTTTTTAGCAGTCTTCATACTGAAGTGCTGAATATTAC
>DAIDIM010000208.1 GCA_027459365.1 Chlamydiota bacterium | reverse complement strand
TTAATCAAAGAGTTATTTTTAAGAAAAATAAATTTATTTTTTGGTGGACACATGTTTTTTGACAAGAAATTCGTCTAATTCCCTGCTAATTTTAGGTGTTTATAAGTGGCTTTGTCTCAAAAAAACGCGGAACTTCCGTTACAAACAACAATCGATGTCCATCAGAATCTTTGGCAATGGCTGCGGATTGCGTCATTTGCCCTTGTCTTGGAGAAAAAAGACCTTTGAGGAGCGGTAAATGGGGATCATTTGGTAAGTTATCGACTTCAATCACTGTGTATGTAGATGCTAGATCATTTGCTTTTAAATTGGGGAAAGGAAGGCCGTGCGTTGGATGGAGGTAATGTAAAAACTCTAGTCCCATTCCTTCGACTTCTTTGTAGCCAAGTCCTGTGATTTTAACCTTTGCCCCCATTACACCGGAAAGAGCTTCTTGCGTGTCCCCGTGGTTAAGACTTTCTCCGAATACAGTCATCCCCAGAATATCTTTATAAAAATGAAGGCTCTTTTGTGTATCAGAAATGGTGATCGCCGTGTGATCAATTCCTAAAAAGAGTCTATCTTTTTCTTGCCAAATTTGTCGCCCTTTTTTTGGAGGAAAATAGATAAGCTCCAAGGGGTGTCCTTCTGGAGATCGGAAGTAAAATGCTTGGATGCCGGCTGCAGCCTCGTTCCACTCAGGTATGGTCACTGGACCTTCTGAAATTGCGGTAATTCCATGTTGAGAAAGGATGTGATGGGCTTTTCCCAAGTCAGAAACAACAATTGCGATATGTTGAAACCAAAGGTCATGACTTTGTGTTGGGGGGTATGGCTTTCCTAATGGCTCAAATTCCATTAAATAAAGGTATTCTTCGCCTAGTCTTAAGATGGCAAATTGTCCTTTGATTCCTGGTATCCCGTACAAAGTTTCATATGCTTTGCCTTCAATATGAGAAGTGTCAATTTTTTCAAAAGAAAGAACATGCATAAAAAAATGGGTCATTTTTTTTATGTTTGCAACAGTCAACATCATTCCTAGGATTTGAGACATATTTAACTCTTATTGCTAATTTTTTAAAACATCTGCAACACGCAGAGCATTGGCTGCAATGGTCAAACCGGGATTAGAAGCACCGCTTGATGGGAAAAAGCTTCCATCGACTACGTATAAGTTATCAACTTCATGCGCTTTACAATTAAGGTCAAGTACAGATGTTTTTGAATCTGTACCAAAGCGACAAGTTCCTACTTGATGGGCAACACCTTCAATGGGAATCCGTTTTACTACAGATACGGTCAATTCTAAAGAATTCAAGATGTTCTTTAGTTTTTTCACAAGACGCTCATGGCCTTGTTCATTATTAGGTAGGTAGCGTAAAATGATATTATCTTCGGCATCTAAAGTGACACGATTCTCCGGATCAGGGAGGTCCTCACTAGAGATCCACCAGCCCACGGCATGACGAGCGGCAACTTCAAGAGCAACGTTGGGAACAAAAAAAGGAGCGCCAGCTCGTAACATATCGCTCTTAATATTTCCCAATAGCTGGATATGACCCAATGGATATTCCCAATCAGGTGATCCAAAGTAAAAATCGTTAATGGCAAAGGTTTTTTGAAATTTAGTTAAATTGAGTGTTTTTGAAAACGCAACCATCGCTGTATTCGTATGACACATGTAGTTTCTCCCTACAAGACCTGAACTATTGGCAAGCCCATTGGGATGTTGAACATTTTTAGAGCGCAAAAGAAGCGCAGCAGAATTGATCGCTCCGCAGGAAACGACATAAATATCTGCTGAATAGGTTTCGGTTTTGCCATCTTTTTCAACAACAAGACTTGTGATTTTTTTTCCTGTTGTATCTGTTTCCAATTTTAAGGCTTTAGAATGGGTAAGCAAAGTAACATTAGGATGAGATAAGGCAGGTTTTATACAGGCAATTTCTGCATCAGCCTTACCATTAACGAGGCAAGGGAAGCCATCACATGTATCGCAGCGAATACAAGGACTTCTTTCTTTATGTTCTTCATTTAGAATGAGTCCGAGTGGAAGAGGAAATGGGTGGAGTCCCATTTTTTGCATTGCATCGCTCAGCTGTTGAATACGTGGTTCATGACGGATTGCTTTGTAAGGGAAGGGTTCATTTTCAGGAGGTTCTAATGGATCAACACCTCGTAGTCCGTGTACCTGATAGAGTTTTTCCGCCTGCATGTAATAGGGTTGAAAATCTCTATATTTCAACGGCCATGCAGGAGAAGTTCCTCCGTGATGAAGGACCTCTTCAAAATCTTTTTCTCTAAGGCGAAGCAAAGCAGCTCCATACACTTTGGTGTTCCCCCCTACATAATAATGAGTGCCTGGATGTATCTCTTTCCCGTTGTGGTCGCGCCAGACTTCTTGAGTTTTATAACGACCCTCTAAAAAAACAGCTTTTGTTTCCCAATTTTCTTTTTCTCGGGGAAGAAAACCGCCCCTTTCTACAAGCAAAATGCGCTTATTTGTAGTGGCCAAGGCATGAGCGAGGGTACCTCCTCCAGCTCCTGTTCCAATGATAATGATGTCGTAATTTTTTTTAGTCATTGACTGTTCCTGCGATATCAAGGTTATAACTTTCGAAAAAATAGTTGTCAAATGAACGGTTTTGACTATAGTGGCCAACTAGAACACTTTGCCTACATAAAAAGACGATTGCATGGCCAGAGGTCAGGGGTAACGTATTAAATCCCTATAGAGAATTGGCTAAGTAGCTCACGAGGTAGAGAGCTCTGCGCTGTTTTCTAACCAGGCTTGTCTTTTCAAGTTCAGAACTGTAGTCTAGTTATTGCTATATTCTGAAACATTAAATGCATTTAGCCATGATCTATAAGTCGAATATGTTGAACTCGAGTTGAAGACAAATCGGACTTCGGTTACTCTAAAAATCAGATTTTCGCTTATGGGGTTTGTATGGTTATTTTTCGTTTATTTTGCGTAGCACTTGTCGTATTCGCTTCTAGCTGCATGCGCAATAGTTCTGAAACTTGGGAAGATGTGAAAACAGCTGGCCGTTATATGGGCAGAGGTATGGATGCAATGTGGGGAAAGGATTATGAATCGCGCATGTTGACTTCTGATGAAGAATTCATCGGTCCGTATGATGAGGAATTCATCCCTTTGAAAGATGGCGATTTACGTAGATCTTTGGCCATGGATCAACCTTTGGCGCAACCAAAAGGAATCCCGGGTCAAAAAGGAATTCCGGCGCTGTCAGATTTTTATCTGCCACCAGATAGTTTACAGGCTGTGTTTCGCCCCGTCCATTTTGAGACAGATGAACATACCGTTCGTGAAAGAAATGAACTTCAATCTTTAATGGAGATGGCGGCCTATTTGAAAAAGAATCCGAAGACTTTCTTAGTTGTAGAAGGGCATACAGATGAGAGAGCCTCTGCAAGTTACAATGTTGCTTTGGGGATGAGAAGGTCTAATTTTGTCCGTTCCTTTCTTGTGAAACAGGGGGTTGATCCAAACCGGATTTATACGGTTTCGCATGGTAAGGAAAAGCCTATTGCAATGGGTCACTCGCCAGAACAGTGGAAACTCAATCGTCGTTCAGAATTTAAGATTTACCAACCATGAAATGGATCGTCATTCCTTTAGTTGCACTCTTTATGGGATGTTCCCCATTAAAGACATCGCCCCATGATGAAAAATATCAATGGGAGCTAACTTTACATGAAGTGCAAACAAATTTGGATGATTTAAGACATGATACAAATTGCTTTGAGACGGAAATTCAAATTCTGAACGGACGTATCAAGTGTTTTGAAAATACTCTTGCAGCCTATAAAGAACAAGACATCGAAAAACAGCAAACGCGTATCGATCAAATCGCCCATCAGTTGCAGCTGCTAGATCGTAAGTGGACCGCTTTTGAAAAAAAGCAAGAGGCTGCAAAAGAAAATATGGAGAATTTAACGGCGCATGCAAAAGATACGGGCCTTGCGTTAGCGCAATTCAAGAATCGGATGGTAGAGCTCGAATCAGAGATTCTCACACAGAGTCGAAAACTCGATACAATTGCAAAACTTAAAGATGGGTTGATTAAGTCTACGAAAGTGTACAAAGTGAAAGCTGGAGATTCTCTAGAGAAAATTGCAAAAGCGCATAAAACCGATGTGGCGACGCTCAAACAAATCAATCACCTACAAAACGATTTAATTGTTGTCGATCAAGAACTCCATGTGCCGTGATGCGCCGATTGCCGTTTTTGATTCAGGAATTGGTGGGCTGACTGTTTTCAAAGCAATCAAAGAGTTATTGCCGGGTGAAAATCTCCTCTGTTTGGCAGATCTTCAGAGAATGCCCTATGGCAATCGGGATTGCGAAAGCATCATTCAGTATACAAAAGAGGCTCTCCATTTCTTAGAAAAACAAAATGTGAAGTTGATCGTTTTCGCATGCCATACGGTCAGCACAGTTTCTTCAGAGTTGATTTGCCCAATACCAATGATGAACGTCTTGCAGGCTGGAATAAAAACAATATCTCCCTACCAGAAAATTGCAATCCTAGGCACACAAAGAACCATTCAATCAGGCATTTATGAAAAATCGTTACATAAACTTTATCCACAAATGGAAATATTGAGTATTCCATGCCCAAAACTGGCACTTGCAATTGAAACGCAAAATCCTCAAATTGAAGAAGTTACAAAAGAATACATAAAGCCTTTAAAAAACATTGATGCAGTATTTCTTGCATGTACACACTATCCGCTCATTCGACCTATTTTTGAAAAGTTATTTTGTCAGAATGTTGCGATACTGGATCCATCGAAAAGGATGGCAGAAGAGGTGAAGGAATTTCTGATTCAAAATGATCTATTCAGTACTGTGAAATTGGAGGATCAATTTTATGTGACGGGTAGAGAAAAAGAGTTTGCATCCAAAGCATCAAAAATTTTAGGAGAAAAAGTGCAGGCAAAGCTTGTGAATCTGGTTGAAGAAAACGTAAGTTCCAAGTATAAAATTGAACTTATGTCGTCAAAAGCGCGAATTATCATGATTGAAGATGAGGAGGACATTGCTGCCCTCATCAAGATGCAAGGGGAGATTTCCGGGTATAAAGTACAAGTAATCGGTGATGGGATCGAAGGATATGCAGCGGTTGTGAGAGATAAGCCCGATTTGGTGATTCTCGATGTCATGCTGCCCGGAGAAAATGGTCTCGATGTTTGTCGCAAAATCAAGGGAAATCCAGAAACAAAAAATATACCGGTGATTATCCTTTCTGCAAGAGGCGAAGAGATCGATGTGGTTTTGGGCTTGGAGCTTGGAGCCGATGATTATGTACCAAAACCTTTTTCACCCAAAGTGCTCTTTTCAAGAGTCAAAGCTGTATTGAGACGAGGTAAAGAGGGAGAAACTCCGATCAGCAGCGTGAAATTTGGCGATTTTATCTTGGATATCGAACGGTATCACTTGCGGTTGAAAGACAAAAGCTATCCGTTAACACTTTCTGAATTTGGTATTCTTCGAAAGCTTGTTTCCAATCGGGGGAAAGTTTTGACTCGCAATCAATTGCTCAGCGATATCTGTGAGGATGCAGGAATCGTAGATCGCAATATTGATGTCCATATAGCATCACTGCGTAAAAAATTAGGACCCACCTTTGATTGGATAGAGACTGTGCGCGGTGTCGGATATCGTTTCCGCGAAGAAGCTTTCAATTAATTTTGAGAATCTTTTTCTGATTTTAACACAAAGTAATTAAATGACTTGCGAAAATTTTTGACGCATTTTGTCGTTGGCACAAGTCAGGAAAATGAGTTCATCAGCTTTTTATAAATTTTTTACCACCCGCTCGGATGCCTCGCTAGAGAACACAGAGCACACAGAGAGAGAAAATAATCTTACAGACAAATTAATAACCTCAGTTTTGAGTTCGTTCCGCTCGAATCTCATAGATCTTTTTGCAAATTTTCGCTTCTTTTCGCTCAAAAATATAACTTTTCGATATTTATTTTCGCGATACGAAACGAAAATTTATCAAAAATCTCTATGACCTTCGAGGAAAGCGAACTCAAAACTGAGGTTAATACCAGAAAAGTGTAACCCATGTCGGTGAACTGCACCCCAGTTGCTTTTAAAATTATAAGTTTTTGTAGGCCTGTTCATCTTCTCCAGATTCCCATTCATTTAAAGTAGATTTAAGTGCGTGAAAAAATTCAATATCCAAAGGGGAAATTTTTTTAACTATGACTGTATCATCAGGGAGTAATTCGTATTGAATTTGATCTCCATTTTCTTTAGGAATAGTCGCTTTGAGTCTTTTCATGTCTTCATTGTAATACGGCATTACTTTTTGAGCTATATATGAGTATACTATAGGAGTCTACAGATTGGGCATGTTGCTTTTTGATGGCCACGTGCAGGACAATATTGCCTTGCAAAGAGGATGATTTGGAGATGAAGTTTGTTCCACATCTTTTCAGGAAAGATTTTTTTTAAATCCTTTTCTGTCTGTTTCACCGATTTACCAGAAGAGAGTTTCCAGCGCGCAGCGCATCGATGGATGTGCGTGTCGACGGGAAAGGCGGGAAGATTGAATGCATGGATCAGGACAACCGATGCTGTTTTATGACCAACTCCGGGTAGCTCTTCGAGCTCTTCCATCGTTTGAGGTACTTTCGAATGATGCTTTTCAATCAAATCGTGTGAGAGCTGCCAAATGGCTTTCGATTTTGTTTTTGCAAGTCCACATGGGCGAATGATCTCCTCAATTTCTTTTGGCGTGAGCTTGATCATTTTTTCTGGAGTATCTGCTGTTTTAAAAAGGAGGGGAGTGACTTGATTGACCCGAAGGTCAGTGCATTGTGCCGATAAAAGGACTGCAATTAAGAGTGTGTATGGATCTTTTGCATGCAGCGGAATCTCAGGATTTGGGAAGTAGTGATTCAAAATTGTAGAAATGAGTTTTGCTTTTTTATTCATTTTCCAAGGCAAAATTTACTGAAAATGGCAGAGAGTATATCTTCTGTGACATTGGTTCCGATGATGGTTCCAAGCTCATTTAAGCAGGCTCGTAAGTCAGATGCAGTGAATTCTGGAGAGACTCCTTGTTTTAGACCGTGAATGACTGCGTTGCAATGGAGGATCGCTTTTTCAAGGGCTGTATAATGGCGCATTTGTGTGATCGTCACCTCTTCTTTCGAAGGATGCCCATTTGTCCAAATAAGGGTCTCGATGGCTGATTGTAAACGATCCATCCCAATTTTTTCTTTTGCAGAGATTTCAACTGTAGGGTGCCAAGTTATTGATGATGATGGTTTTTGAAGATCAGTTTTATTCCATACAAGGATGGTTTTGTTTTTAGGTACGGTTCTTAGAAGTTCGTTATCACTTTCAGTGAGAGGCTTACTTGCATCGAGGAGAAGCAGTACTAAATCTGCTTGGTTCATCATCTTCTGTGATCTGCGAATCCCTTCTTGTTCAACGACTTCATTTGTTGTCCGAATCCCTGCTGTATCAATCAGACGAAAATGAAGTGTACCCAATCGCAAATCTTCTTCAAGTAAATCTCTTGTTGTCCCGGCAATATCGGTGACAATTGCCCGCTCTTTGCCAAGGAGTGCATTCATGAGGGAGGATTTTCCGACATTTGGCGAGCCTAGAAGGCAAAGCGAAATGCCGTTATGGACGATTTTTCCCTGATCGAAGGTTTTGCGCAAGTGTTCCATCCGCATGGCGATTTGCTCGAGTGTGGAACAGATTTCATCAACGGTTGCAAATTCAAGACCCTCTTCGGGGAAATCGACAGATGCTTCTAAGATGGCGGCAGTTGTGGTGAGTTCGTTTTGGAATTGGGTGATGAGGGTAGATAATGCCCCTTCAAGTTGGTTCTCTGCTGCACGCAATGCAAGTTCGTTTTTTGCATGGATCAGTTGTTGCACTGCTTCTGCTTGTGCAAGGTCCAGTTTTCCATTGAGATAGGCGCGGAGAGAAAATTCACCCGGTTTTGCAGGTCTTCCTCCTGCTTCATAAACCCTCTGCAGAACCTTTCGAGTGATCAGGCTTCCGCCATGACAACAAATTTCTATAGAATCTTCCCCAGTGTAAGAGCGGGGAGCGCGCATGATGATGATGAGGACAGAATCAAGTATGTTCCCCTCTGCATCGAGAATTTTGCCATAGTGCGCCGTGTGGGTTGCGTATGTGTGGATGGGGCCTGTAAATATTTTTTGAGCAATTGAGAATGCCTCTGTACCAGAAATGCGAATGATCGAAATTGCCCCTTCGCCTGTCGGCGTTGCAATGGCTGCGATTGTATCCTGTTGCATGGATTCGATTTTAACACATCAAAACTTTGTCTGTGGTTAAATCTTTTTTAGAGCAAGCGTTATGATCTTTCCTAGATCGGTCTCCTCTTTCCCCACGGTCTGTACCGCTTTCTGCGCATCCAGGACCCCATATCCGAGGTTCATGAGTGCATTTACGGCGTCGCTAAAGTGGTGATCAGCTATGGCCAAGTGAATCTCTTTTTTATTTTTTATTTTATCGCGCATTTCTAATACGAGTCGTTCAGCCGTTTTTTTGCCAATGCCTGGAAGTTTGCTGAGTAGGCGTGTATCGGCGTTCAATATCGCACTTTGAAACGTTTGCATATCCATATGACCGATGATTCCAACTGCCGTTTTGGGTCCAATTCCGGAGATTGTAATTAAGACCTCAAAGAGATCGCGCTCCGGTTTTTCTAAGAAGGCGTAGAGTGTATGAGAATCTTCACGAATCACTTGAGACAGATATAACGAAACAGGGGAATCAAGGGTGGGAAGTCGCGAGAAAGTATTGAGGGGAATCGCGAGTCGATAACTAATGCCGCTTGCCTCTACAATTGCTTTTAGGGGTTCTTTTTCTTTTAAAATTCCTTTTATCGATTCGTACATAGGTTCCTTTGGTGAGAGGCGCAAATTGCGAGCGCTAATGCATCTGCTGCATCTTCTGGCTCAGGCGCAAGTGGTAATTGAAGAAGGGACTGGATCATCCATTGCACTTGCGCTTTAGTCGCATTCCCTCGGCCTACAATTGCCTGTTTTGCTTTTTTGGGCGCAAATTCTTGGACTTGAATATTTTGACGCGCTGCTGCGAGAAGAACCATCCCTTTTGCCATGCCAAGCTTGATGGCGCTTTGTACATTTTTCATGACGAATTGTGACTCGACGGCGATGAGCGTTGGCGCATATTGTGTAATGAGCGCTTCTAAACTTTCGAAAATGATTTTATAGCGCTGTTCTAAGGAAAGATTTGGGGGAGGACGAATGCAACCATAATCGAGGGCTCTGATTGAGGGATCAAAAGAAATAATGCCATATCCTGTGATGCGCGTTCCAGGGTCAATTCCAAGAATGATTTCTTTTTTGTCCATTTTTGATTATTCTTAATGTTTTGAAAAAGGTTGTCAATGGAAAGTATAATCGTGCGGATGCCGAACTGGGTTGGAGATCTTGTGATGGCAACTCCAATCTTAACAGATTTAAGAAAAGCGTTTCCCAAAGCCTCGATCACTGCAATGAGCCGCTATCCCGTCTGCGAATTGCTCAGTCTTGATGAATCGATCGATGAGCTCTATTGCTTTCATAGGCCAAACAATCAGTTTTTAAAGCGCAATGAAAAACGGGACATCATTGCAAAAATTCAGGCAGGGAAATTTGATCTTGGGATTCTGTTAACCAATTCTTTTTCATCGGCGTGGCTTTTTTGGCAAGGGAGGGTGAAAAGACGGATCGGCTATTCATTTTTCCCGCGCAATTTTCTTTTGACCGATCCGGTCAGATATCCAAAAAAGAAGATGCATCAGGTAGATCTATACAAGGAGCTAATTGCACCTCTGGGAATCAAACATTCTCATACTGCGCCAAGACTTTTTGTGACTGAGAAAGAGGTCTCCATTTCCAAAGAATTGCTCTACCAAAGAGGCTATCAATTTGGCAAAAAATTGGTCGGGATCAATCCAGGGGCCGCTTATGGTTCTGCAAAATGTTGGCCCGTAGATCGATTTCGTGCCCTTGTGCAAGAGCTCCTCAATGAGGATGTGTTTATTGTATTTTTTGGAGATACAACACAAGTGGATCTTGTCAAAGAAATCTGTCTCAATTTACCCAAACGGGTCATCAATTTAGCGGGCTATACTACGATTCGTGAGCTAGCCTGTTTGATACGAGATTGTGATGTTGTTGTGACAAATGACAGCGGTCCTATGCATATTGCGGCGGCGCTCAATACGCCTCTTGTTGCCCTGTTTGGGTCGACGGATAGTGACGTGACAGGCCCTTTCGGACAAAGTCAGGCGGTGATGAATAAAAAAGTTCGCTGCTCTCCCTGTTTGCGGAGGGAATGCCCGATCGATCTGCGCTGCATGACACAGATCTCTGTTGAGGAGGTGGCAACAAGGGTAAGGGCATGTTTAGAACAATAAGACGTTTGCTGTTTCCAAATCCGCTCGATGCAAAGCTAAAAAAATGTGCAAAAAAGGGTGGAAAAAGAGTTGTCCTTGGATGGAATAGGGGTCTTGGTGATATCGCTTTAGGTCTTTATGCAATGATTCTAAGAATCAGAGAGTTCATTCCCGATGCAGAGATCTCGTTTGTAACACGTCCCAATTTAAAGGATGGATTTTCCCTTTTGAAGGAGATCGAAATTCTTGTGGATCCTCAGTTACAAAGAGGGCACTGTTGGGATCTAGCGGGGAGTCTTCGAAACATTGGGAAGGACCCTAAAAATTATGATTTGCTCATACCCAAGCCCAATCCGACCGAATGGGTCAGTTGGCAAAGGGGAAAGGTCGTTCCCAAGCTCCAATGGAAAGAGGAAGAGCTTTGGAAGAAATTCGATTTGCCGGATGGGTATATTTACATTGGCGTACAATGTGTTGTTGAGACAAATTATGGATCTTGGCGTAATTGGCCCATTTCTCATTGGCATCAGCTATTTTTTCGCCTAGAACAATTTTCTCATGTAAAGATCATTTTACTTGGAGGGGAAGAGAAGACAGATTTCCCCTATCAAAACGTGATTGATCTGCGAGGGAAAACCACCCTTTTCGAAATGCTCTCAATTGTTCGCCATCGCTGTTCGACAATGATATTGCCTGATTCTGGCATTTTGTCGATGGTCAATTACCTTGATCTCTCATTTCCCATCCATGTGATTAGTCTTTGGGGAGATCGAAATCACGGAATTTTAAAACAAGCTGTTCCTTCACCAAATCCGCAGTTAAAACATACTCCTTTAATAGGTGCGCTGCGGGATTTGTCGACAGTGACAGTCAATCAGATGATCAATGCGATTTTCCCAGCTAAACCTCTAAAATTTTGCAGATCAGATGCCCCTCTTGGATCACTGGAAAGAGTCGGTGCGATTATCTTAGCTGGTGGACAAGGCTCTCGCTTAGGATTTGCTGGACCTAAAGGGACATTTCAAGTGGGGAATAAAAGTCTCTTTGAATGGCTCATTGAAAAAGCGCCAAAAGAAAACTTTCCCATTGCTGTCATGACATCGCCATTGAATCACGCAGATACTGTTGATTTTTTTGCAAAACATGCGAATTTTGGGAAAGAGATATTCTTTTTTCAGCAGGAGATGGGTCTCTTTAAAGGGACAAAAATTGCCGCGCCGCTTGGCAATGGAAGTGTGTTTCGTAGCTTTATCCACTCAGGTCTTTATGATCTTTTTAGAGAAAGGGGAATCGATCTTGTCACTATTGTGCCAGTCGATAATAGGCTTGCAGATCTAGCCGATCGCTCACTTGTTGGTTTTATCCGGGAAACAGATGCAGATATTGCACTGAAATGTATTGAAAAAGAAGAGTCCACAGGAGTTTTAGTCGAAAGAGAAGGGAAAATTGAAATTGTTGAATACATGGAATTGGATCCAAATGAGCAATATCATTATTCAAACACAGGGCTGATGGCCATCTCTTTGCCTTTTTTTGAAAAAATCAAAAACGTCGATTTACCTCTCCATTTTGTGAAAAAAAACATCCCCGGTACAAAAAAAGTGGGATGGAAAGGGGAGAAATTTATCTTTGATGCATTCCCATTTGGAAAAGTTGCAGCCTTATGTGTTCCCAAAAGTTCTTGTTACGCACCAATAAAATCAATGGCTTCCTTGGAAGAGCCATTCCCGATGTGCCTCTTCGACGATATTCGGGGATCTTTTCGACGATTTTACCGCCATTTTTCGCAAAGCCATATAACTTAGTAAGATATCAGCTTTGCGAAAATGGGGTAAACTCGTTCGAAAATATTCCAAATCTCCTCGAAGAATTCACACCGAGAATGGCTCTAGAATAAAACACTCTCTTTGATAATACTCTCAGAAATGGGGACAACAAAGAATTTGGATTTTTGTCCTATATTGTGATAGTATTTGTTCCTAATATTGGAGAAAACCTATTCAAACATTTAATCAAGAATATTGGGCTGTAATTCTAGGAGGGTCGAGCGGTTTTGGCTTGGCAACTGCTAAAAAATTGGCAAATCACGGGATGAATCTTTGTATTGTTCACCGGGATCGGAGAGGTGCCATGGAATCAATCCTCCCAGAATTCCAAGCCATTAAAGAGAAGACACAGCTCATCACTTTGAACCTCGATGCTTTATCTGCCGATGGGAGAAAAGAAGTTTTGACGCAACTACTGCCTGCTAAAGGGAAAATCCGCCTGCTCATGCATTCGATCGCTTTTGGCAATTTAAAGTCGATTGTTCCAAATGGTGAGAAACCATATATCGAAGACGAAGATATGAGCCGTACAATTTATAGTATGGGCACAAGTATTTTAACCTGGACGCAAGAGCTATTTAAGGAAGGCTTTTTTGCCAATGATGCACGTGTAGTTGCTATGACAAGTGAAGGGAATACGACTGCATGGTTTGGATATGCCGCTGTTTCTGCTGCGAAGGTTGCTTTAGAGTCTGTGATCCGTTCGATTGCGGTCGAATTTGGCCCTTATGGAATTAGAGCCAATGCAATTCAAGCAGGTGTTACTGATACTCCAGCACTTCGATTGATTCCAGGTTATGATCAGATGAAATCTGCGGCCCATTCTCGCAATCCTTTAGGTCGACTTACTTTACCACAAGATGTGGCAAATTTTATTTATCTCCTGTGCCTTGATGAAGCTTCATGGGTCAATGGGGCTCTTATCAGAGTCGATGGGGGGGAACATATTGCCCCTATGCGTCATGCCGATTGGAAATGATGTTGTCGATCTAAGTGAGGCAAGAAATCATCATTGCAGGTTTATCACATTTGCATGCACGCAAGAAGAGCAAGATGAAATCGGGAATCATCGTGATGGTTTGTGGATCTATTGGGCAATTAAGGAATCGGCCTATAAGGCATTTAAAAAAATCGATTCGACAATTCAGTTCCAGCCCAAACAATTTGTTGTACACAAGAGCTTACAAGTATGTTGTTTTAAAGAAAGAGAGATACCCATCTATCTAGAGCAGACACCACAATATGTACATGCAATCGCTGCAACAAGCCCCCATTTCCGCAGCGAAGTAACGAAAAGGAGGCGTGTCTTATCCGAATCGGAGGATGTGAGAACCATGCTACTAGATCGATTACAACAAATGGGCTACTCCAATTGCACCATCACGTCGGGAAAACCTCCTCAATTGTGGATCGAACAATTGCAAATAGAGGTGAGTCTTTCTCATGATGGCGATTGTGTCGCTTGGGCTTTTTTAAATTAAAGAAACCCGCTCTTCCCATTTTTTTTGATTAAACTTTCGACATGTAACAACATGGAGTTGCATTGAGGCAAGCATTGGGAATCTGGCCATTCTGAGATAACGACGGTATTCCAGATATTTTTCTTTCCCAATTAAACTTTCGACAGATTGCCTAGCTTGTACAATGTTATTTTCCCATGAAGAGAGGGTCATTGGATAATCCTTCTTGTCAAATTCAATCACACGATCGATCGCAAATCCTGCATCCATCGCGAATTGTAGTTCTTCTGCTAACGTCCGATAATACCCAGTATTGCCGAAGATGGCATTCACAGCATGACCAATCGATGTAGATTGTAAGTTGATCATCGGATGAGGGCAATGTACCTCTTTATTGAGCATGATCCCATCATCGTGAAGCCAAAGATAAACTTTTTTGAAAAACTCATCAAGTCGACAAAAATGGACAATCGATTCGTCTGTCATCACTACATCAAATGGATGCGTTGGTTCGAATTGATCCCAATGACAAACTTGAAACTCACAATCCACCTGCTCTTTTTTTGCCCAAGCATTGGCATATTCGGATTGATTTTTAGATAGATGTAGTCCAGTCCCTTTAATATGATATTTTTTACCTAGATAAATGAGGGCTCCTCCAAGAGCGCAACCTACGTCAAGTACCCTCATCCCAGGTTTAAGTTCTAATAGACTTGCTAACAGATCTAACTTCGCTTCCTGAGCTTTGGTTTGATGTTCTTGATTCTGAATATCTAACCCATTGGAGGCAAGCCACATATTCGACGAATAGATATGCCATTTGCCTCCTGTCAATATGTCAAAAAATGGAGCGGGTAGCATATAGTGCTGATTTGTCCTTTCAAAATCTTCTTCTACATTTAAGTTCTGAGGTGCTGTGATCATGTTGACCTTATACATTTATTAGATTGATTTTTTGCATAGCAAGTGTTACGGCATCTCCAACTGTAGAAATCTGTATCGCTTCAGCATCTGTGATTGCAAAATTAAATGTATCTTCGATTTCTAATACAATATCTACAAGCCTTGCTGAATTGATTTTTAGATCTTCGATAAATTTTGTGGTTTTTTGCACTTCCTTTAAAGCAATCTCATTTTTTACATAGGGGGTGATAATTTTTATAATTTTTTGCAAAACTTCTTCTTCTTTCATGATTCCTTCCATTTTTTAAAGATTAAACAACAGTTCACATCGCCAAATCCGAAACCCGCTTTCGCAACAATATCAATCGGATGCTCTATTGTTTTTTGAACGATTTTATCACGCATGGGAATTATTTCTGGATGCAAATCTTCTGTATTGATTGTTCCATGGATAAATCCATGGTAGATTTGCAAAACCGACGCAATACATTCAATGGTACCGGCTGCGCCTAGTGCGTGGCCAATGAGAGATTTTGTCGCTTGAATAAAGGGCATTTCTGAAGTGTTTAACTCTAGCGCCATTTGCCAGTTGCGCACTTCTGGTTTATCGGCAATTGTGCCAGTAAGGTGACCATTGATCAAATCAATTTGATGGGGATGAATACGGGCCCTAACAAGCGCTTTTCGAATGCATCGAACGACCCCTTTCGAACCAGGTGCTGTCATACTACCTCCTTCTCTTTGCCCTCCCGAATTGACTTCAGCACCGATGAGCTCAGCATAGATGCGCGCACCCCGTTTGCGTGCTGTCTCGAGCTCTTCAAGCATCAGAATTCCGGCACCTGAACTTGGGACAAACCCTTCAGCTGTTTGGCTCAGAGGACGGGATCCACGCTCCGGATCTTGATTATAATTTTTTGCTAAAACCCGCATAGCATCAAAGCTTCCCCAAATGTAATGCGAAGAGCTTTCAACTCCTCCTGCCAGCATCCTTTTGACTCGGCCTTGCTGAATTTTAAAATAGGCTTCAGCAATCGCTTCAGAGCCTGTAACACAAGCGCTGCTATTTGTCGTGACAGTGCCGCCGAGACCTAGAAAATTACAAATTCTCGCACTAGGACCGCTTGCCATGACATTTTCTACCATAGAGCTGCCCATCCGTTTTACTTTGCCCATATCGATCATCGGAATAATCGTGTTTGCAATCGTATCCATACCACAGATCCCGATACCGATAATCGCACCTGTATCTTCATCTGTATACATCGCAGGAAAAAGAAAACCCCCATCTTCCCAACATTCTTTTGCTGCCAAAACAGCAAGCGAGAGGGACTCATTCATTGTACGGCGCTCTTCTTCTGTAAAAGTTGCATTGCGTAAATCTTCTAAATTTTGTGGGATGCCACCAATTTGACAACTAAATTGCAATTCTCTTAATTTTTCAATGTATCGAATTCCAGACTTACCGCTTTTTAAACTTTGCATAAAAGCAGGGATACTATTCCCATTGGGGGCGATTATGCCAAGTCCTGTAATCACTACTCGAGTCATGATTTTACCCCCATACCTGAAACAACACAGCTTGCAACCAAAATATTAGAACGAAACATCTCTATTTTAGAACGCATTTTTTTATGTCTTAAAAACATTTTTTTCGAGCAGACGATCACTTCATCTCTCGGATAAATAGGAACAAGAAACTCAACCGTTCCATCTGTAAATAAAGTTAAATAACGATCCGAATCTAGACCTTCTAGAGATTGCAAATAAATTGCATGAGCCACAACCCCTACCTGTGCCATCGTCTCCAAAAGGATTACGCCAGGGGTGATGGGCTGCTTGGGAAAATGTCCCTGATAAAAAAATTCGGTCTCTTTATAACGATATTTGCCGACAATTGTATCTGCATCTACGTCTATTATTTCATCAACGAATAAAAAAGGGGGACTTTGGGGCATTTTTTGCAATATCTGATGGGGTGTCATGAAATCGCTCCACCAATGGCATTGTCATTCAAAAAAGGGTAATTTGCATAATTAATTTTTAAAAAAGTCCCTACTTTTGCATCTTTCACAGTGTAAATATGTTGATCATCGACAAATACCTTTCCTGAACCGATGATTACGGCTGTTAAGAGTTGTGGATGCATTTGTTGTCTTCGGATCGTAATCTCGTAACGGACAATCCGGTTGTGCGGGCGAATTTGTCCAAAAAAATCAATTTCTTTACATCCCAAAGCGCGTCCTGTGCCGACAGCGCCAGAGCAAGCGCAATAGAATCCGAGCAGTTGCCAAATTGCGTCTACTCCAAGACATCCTGGTTGTACCGGATCGTAGCGAAAATGGCACTGAAAAAACCAATCATCCAGATGGACCTTTTTCTCAGCAATGAGCGACATAGCGTTGGAATCTTTAGAAATGGAGAGGACTTTGTCGATCATCAACATCGGCGGTGTGGGCAATGTGAGCATCATCGATTCTGGCGGATCGCAAATCAATGTGCGATAGGCAAATCCCAACAATTCTTGATGGCTAAAAGAGTCTTTTTTTAAAAAATCGGCATATTTCATACAAATTCAATGACCATTCCACCCCAGCTAAGGCCTGCTCCCACTAACACAACCGATACACAATCGCCTTTGACAAATGAATCCCATTGATCAGAAAGTACAGAAGGAGCCCCTGCTGCACCTCGATTGCCAAACCGATCCACGTTAAAACGATGCTTGTTTTCTTGAACACCCAAACGTTTTGCAGTGGTTTCTAGCATGCGTAAATTTGCTTGGTGTCCAATAAAATAAGTGATATCAGTTTTTTTTTGCAATG
Source organism: Chlamydiota bacterium (assembly GCA_027459365.1). GTDB lineage: Bacteria > Chlamydiota > Chlamydiia > Chlamydiales > SM23-39 > DAIDHZ01. The sequence goes on along the minus strand of DAIDIM010000208.1, from coordinate 1,135 downwards.
CAGTAAAAGTTGACTCGGTTTGAAGAATTGCAAAGCGTTGCACAACGCTCCCCATTTGGATAAAATGTTTCGTGTAGGGAATGCTTACTTTGTCGAAATCACTTGGTCTACTTTGAAACGAAGTTTCAACAATCTTGGCTCTTCCTGTTCGCTCTTTTGCAATGACCATTGCAGAGGCTCCATCACCCCATAAGACAGCTGTTTGTCGATCATGATAATTTGTCGCCATTGTATACGTTTCTGATTGTACAAGCAAAATAGGCTTGAGAAAAGAGAGATTTTTTGCGAAATGGAGTTGCGCAATCAAAGAGGTGCATGCCGAATTTAAATCAAAGGAAGGAGCTTCAATTCCAAGTCCCGATGCAATCAGACATGCATGAGAGGGAATGCACATTTGGGGGACGCTTGCTGATGCGATACACAATCCGATTTCTTGCGGCTGTAACTTCGCGCGCTTGATTGCCATTTTTGCCGCCAAAATTCCCATATCTGTCACAGTATGAGATGCAGCATCTAAACTTGCTCTTGGATCCACATTGCGAGTTGTACGAATATAATCTAAGGATAAAACAGTTGGACGCGTTTGAATGCCTGTCCTCTCCAAGATCCAGTCGTTTGTTGTGCCGATATCCAATGATTCAAGGAAATTATTATCGATCACATTGGTGGGATGATAATGGCCAACGCCTAAGATGTGCATGTTCTCGCTGATAGATCTAATTCTCCACGTACAGAAAGATTCATTGAAGAAAACTATATAACATAGGTATGATAAAATAGTCAATGCGGTTGGAGTCTTGAAGGGCAATGAAGATAGCGTATTTGGGAGCGGGGACGTGGGGATTTGCTTTAGCTGCGATTTTGGCTGGAAATGGGCATCAAGTTGTTGTTTGGACAAGAGAAAAGTCGTTTGCTGATCTATTGCAAAAGACACGTGTCCATCCAAAGCTTCCCGGCTTTTCCATGCCCGATAATGTCCTCTTTACAAGCGATCTTAAAAAGACGTTGCATGGTGCTGAGGCAATTGTTGAAAGTGTTACCTCTTCTGGAGTGCGCTCAGTATTTGAAATGATCGGTCCGGTTCAAATCCCTATCATATTGACATCCAAAGGGATAGAACAAGGAACCGGCTTTT
>DAIDIM010000204.1 GCA_027459365.1 Chlamydiota bacterium | reverse complement strand
ACGGTGCGGCTGCCCTGCAGGGATTCCTGCATGGTCTCCATGATGTCGGCCGTTCCGGTGAACTGGGTACCTCTTCTTCAGGCAGCTCTTCGCGCTGAGGACGAGCCTCCCGACCACCACCAATTTTGATCGATTGGTCTGAGGTTGCGGTTTTGAGGGGCATTTTTGCTTCCTTGGATTCAGTGATCTCATAATCACTGACTGGAACAAGGAATGATTTTGGCCTCTCTGTCGAGCGAAAAAAAAGTGAGTGACCAAAAGAGACAACTTCAAGAGCGTCTACAAGAAAACTTTCTTGGTTTGGTACTTTTGAATTGCGAACAACTAATTTACATCCTTCCCGTGGAGTGATGACTGTTTCTATAATTGGATCTCGTGTAAAATTCACTGAATGTTCCGATTTTAAAAGGTTTTAAGGGTGGAATAGAGCTTTTCATTCTTTAGAGGCCATATATTCCAGCAGGTCGACAACACGGGTAGAATATCCCATTTCATTGTCGTACCATGCGATTAATTTGTAAAAACGACGATTTAATGCAATTCCTGCTAATTTATCATAAATGCAGGAATAGTGACTGCCGATAAAATCTGAGGAGACAAGTTCCTCATCGGTTGTTGTAAGAATTCCTAACAGATTGGTACTTGCTTCCTTGTCCATTGCTTGATTGATCTCTTCATATGTTGTGTCGCGCGATAGTCGCACGGTCAGATCTACGACAGAGACATCAGGTGTTGGAACACGGAATGCCATTCCAGTAAGTTTCCCTTTCAATTCCGGCAGACAAAGGGTAACTGCAAGTGCCGCTCCTGTTGCTGCTGGTATGATGTTAAATCCTGCTGCTCTCCCCCCACGCCAATCCTTTTTAGAAGGGCCATCGACTGTGGGTTGACTTGCGGTGACAGAATGAACTGTCGTCATAAGTCCTTCTTCAATACCGAAGTGATCCAAGAGAACACGACAAAGAGGAGCCAAACAATTTGTCGTACAGGATGCATTACTAATAATAAAGTCTTTCTGCGGATCATATTGTGTATGATTCACTCCAATAACAAACGTTGGAATATCTTTTCCTGGAGCTGTAATCATGACACGTTTTGCGCCGGCAGTGATGTGTTTTTTTGCATCTTCCAGATGGTTAAAGCGCCCTGTTGATTCAACGACATAGTCGACTTCATATTGCTTCCACGGAAGGAGGCTTGGATCTTGTTCGGATGTAATGGCAATGCGTCTGCCATCAATGACAATCGCATCTTTTTCCGCAGTGACAGATCCCAAATATTTGCCATAAATAGTGTCATGCCTCAATAAATAGGCTAAGTTATCAGGGGGAACCAGATCGTTGATTGCAACAACATGAATATCTGGCCGTTTTAAAGCAACGCGTAGAACTCGACGTCCAATACGACCAAAACCGTTGATTCCTATTCGAATAGCCATATTCTTTCACGATATACTGTAAATTTCTGATCTAAAGAAATCAAAGGATATTTTTAAAAAAGAGAGGTTGCCCAAATTCGATGAACAACCTTGTGTAACTGAAAGTCGCAATTTACTGAACGTATTCAATAAAACATGTCGGTGCGCTATCACCAATACGGTCCCCTGTACGAATAATACGAGTATATCCGCCATTGCGTGCTGTAAAGCGCTCTCTTAACTCTCCGAAAAGTTTATCGAGCACCATACGGTCTTTTGCATAAGCATCTATGTCACCCTTCTTCACTGCTCTCGCTTCTTTAGAAGTGAGTGGATTAAAGTATATTTTTAACTGAGCAATCGCATTTCTTTTTGACGAAAGGGTATTTTTCTTAGCAAGAGTGATCATCCGATCTGCATGCCTTCTTAACTCTTTGGCTTTGACAACTGTTGTTGAAATGCGCCCTTCTTCAATCAATGATTTTAACATGTTCGCAATCATTGCACGACGATGTGATCCTGTGCGACCTACTTTAAATGTGTGATTTCCGTGTCTCATACTTCTTGAGCTCCCGCTCTTTCTTGCTGATAAGCTGTAATCATTTGCTTAATATTATCTCGGTTTATGCCATACTTACTGAGGTCCATCCCAAGAGATAATCCAAGCTCATCAAGCTTTTGTTTAATTTCTGTTAAAGATTTTTTGCCAAAATTTCGGAAACGGAGCATTTCAATTTCCGGCATGACGACAAGTTCTCCAATTGTTTCTATGTTTGCATTTGCAAGACAGTTTGTCGATCTGACAGACAATTCAATCTCGTCAATCTTTAAGCCGAGCTTTTGTAAAATCTCTTCTCGATCGCGATTGACTTGGCTCTCACCTTTATCAAAATAAATTGCATGTGACTTAAGCGAATCGAATGCTTGAAAATGGAGAATTCCAATCTGCGCTGCATAGCTTAACGCTTCCGCAGGAGTCACCCTTCCATCTGTTGTCACTTCCAAAATCAAACGATCATAGTCAGTGTCCTTTCCAACGCGGGTATTCTCAACATAGTAGTTGACAAGACGGACTGGTGAAAATGAAGAATCCATGACAATTTCATCAATTTGGAGATCAAATCCAGAATGACGTTCACTTGGAACATATCCTCTTCCATAACTGAGGCGTAAATCAACCCGTTTTGCCATTGGTTTTGTTGCAGTGAAGATATGATGATCTGGGTTCACAAGTTCGTAATCTGATTTAGAGAGCAAATCCTTTAATGTAACTCTGTATTCGCCACCACCATTATCGATCATTTCATCTGTAATATCTAAATTTGTCGACACAAGCTTCACATCGCGAGGAGACCCATGCTCACCCAGTGGAATGCGTCGAATTAGGGAACTCTTCAAATTCAAGACGATATGGGTCATATCTTGAATCACACCCTCAATTGCCATATATTCATGAGGAACTCCTTCCATACGAATAGAGAGGATGGACGGCGCTTCTAAAGACGCCAACATGATTCTTCTTAAAAAATTACCTACGGTATGCCCAAACCCTTTTTCAAAAGGTTCCACAATAAAACGGGCAAACACCGCCGTTTGACTCGCTTCGTCTACTTTAATCTTTTCAGGCATTTCAAATTTGCCATACTTAACAGGCATGGTTCACTCCTCTTAGGATGGGAAATAGACTCCGATCATCGGAGCATTCCCAACTCAAACTTTTAAACTCGACGACGCTTACGTGGCCTGCAACCATTATGGGGTACAGGTGTCTTATCGCGGATAACACTAATAGCAAGTCCTGCGCTCTGAAGACCTCGTACTGCCGATTCACGGCCCGCACCAGGACCACTGAGGTTCACTTCGCACTCTTTCATTCCAAGCGCTATCGCATCTCTAGCTGCATTTTGAGCAGCAACAGTTGCCGCAAATGCAGAAGATTTACGAGAACCAGAGAAATTTGCCTTGCCAGCTGATGAAGAGGAAACGACGTTTCCAGCGAGGTCTGTGATTGCAATGATTGTATTATTAAAAGTTGCTTTCACGTGAGCAATTCCTGAAGGGATAGTGCGAGTGATTTTCTTCTTGACTCTCGTCCCCGCCTTCTTTGGTGCTGCTTTTTGTTCTTGTTTGGCCACGTTAAACTCCTTTAGATTTTCTTGTTCGCGACTGTTTTACGTTTACCCTTACGAGTACGTGAATTCGTTCTTGTCCTTTGCCCTCTTACAGGGAGACCAAGTCGATGTCGCATGCCACGATAGCAATGAATCCCGATAAGACGCTTTATATTATTTTGCACTTGGCGTCTTAGGTCCCCTTCAACTACATATTCTGAAGAAAGAATCGCGTTTAAGCGAGCAATCTGATCTTCTGTCAACTCGCGAGCACGCATATCTTTATTAAATCCCAACTTCTCAATGATTTGATTGGAAACTTTTCGACCAACCCCATAAATATAGGTGAGGCTCACTTCGAGGCGTTTGTTGTCTGGAATATCAATTCCTATTACTCTAGGCATAGTTTTTCAAAATCCTTCCGTAAAAAAATAACACACGATATCTTAAATATCAAGACTGGTACTCAGTACTAGCGACCACGGAGACGCCCCTTGGTCATAAAGCCTTCATATCTCTTCATAAGTAGATGAGACTCAATCTGTTTTGTTGTATCTAAAATAACCCCAACGAGAATCAAGAGAGAAGTGCCTCCAAAAAATTGGCTGATACTTGAATCGACTCCCATCAATTTTCCAACTAAAGTGGGCAATATCGCGATAATCGCAAGGAATACTGCGCCTGATAGTGTGATTCGACTCATTGTTGATTCTAAAAATTGTTGTGTCGGCTTCCCTTGTCGAATACCGGGTACAAAAGCTCCATTCTTCTTCATATCCGAAGCGATTTGCTCAGGTTTAAATTGGGTCGCTGTCCAGAAGTAGGTGAAAAAAAGGATCAGCAATACATAAATCGATAAATAGACCCAAGATCCTGGAGATAGGTAATTCGAAAGTTGTCCTAGCCATGTCCCTTTTCCTACAAATTGCCCAATGGTTGCTGGGAACATAAGGAAAGCTGAAGCAAAAATGACAGGAATAACGCCGGCATAGTTTAACTTCAGAGGAATGTGCGAATTGCCCCCTTGAACTTCATGTCTTCCAACAATTCGACGTGCATATTGTAAAGGAATTTTTCTCTGTCCTTGAATGATCAAGATTGTTCCAATTGTGATGAGGACGAAAAGAGTACATAATACAACAAGAGTTGCAAAGCTAAGCTGGCCAATTTCTTGCGTTCCTAAATTCAATTGTTGAATGATCGAGCCAATAGTCGAAGGGAGAGAAGATAAGATTCCAAGTGAAATGATAAGACTGATTCCGTTTCCAACCCCTTTTTCAGTAATCTGCTCGCCAATCCACATGAGTAAAAGAGATCCTGCAGTCATTGTGATCATGACGGTCAAATAGAAGAGCCAAGAAAAACCAAACATTTGGACATCCAATAATTCAGGAACGATGATTCCTGGGCTTGCTGTGTTCATTCTCATCACATATTTTGCAAACATTCCAGATTGGATGAGTGCAAAAAAAAGCGTTGCAAGTCTTGTCCACTTGGATAACTTTCTTTTCCCTTGGTCTGGGCTTTCGCGAATCTCTCTTTGTAGAGAAGGGATGAGCGCAATGAGCAACTGAAGAACAATGGATGCCTGAATATAGGGCATGACACTGAGCGCAAAAACAGTCATTTTTGCAAAGGCGCCACCTGAAAAAATATCGACGAGTTGGAAAAGATTTTGTCCCCCTCCTGTCGCATATTTAAACAGACTAATTGCAACATCGGCATTGATTCCAGGGACGGAAATATATGCGCCGATTCTGCAAACTGCAAGCAGGGCAAGAGTATAGACAATCTTTACTCTCAGTTCAGGTATCCCAAAAATTCGTCGAATCGACTCAACCATAAGCTCCTAAGAAATAATGGTATGCTGGATATTCTCTTTCTCTAGTGTTTTAAGCGCCGAAGCTGAAAACCCACGCGCTTCAATCTTAATTTTTTTGGTCAAATTTCCATCTAAGATCTTCACTCCGCCAGGAAGTCTACGAGGGATCAATTTCTTTTCACGCAATGTCACGAGATTGACTGTTTCCCCATCTTGAAAGTTGTTTTCAAGAGTTGTTAAAGAAATTGCCATAGCAGGTTTTACAAAAGTTCCTCTTGTAAATCCGCGGATCGGAAGCTTTCTATATAAAGGGACTTGTCCACCTTCGTAACCAAAGCGCTTGCAATAACCTTGACGGGCACTATCCCCTTTTCCACCACGGCCAGATGTTTTACCACGCTTAGATCCGGTTCCACGTCCAACCCGTCGTCTTGTTTGTACAGGTCTTGATGTGTCTTTTAGATTTGATAAATCAAACATATTATCCTCTTCCACGCTCTGCAAAATACTTTTGACGATTTTTCATTTGCAATAGAGCTCTGAATGTCGCTTTTACTTGGTTGATCGGACTTGTCGATCCGAGGTTTTTCGCAATCACATCTTTTATCCCTGCGAGTTCAAGGACAGAGCGCACTTTGGATCCAGCAACAACTCCAGTTCCTGCGGGTGCTGGTTTTAATAAAACTTCGGCACCGTCCCAAACAACTCGAGCTTCATGGGGAATGCTGGTTCCTTCCATCTCGATTTCAAAAATGTTTTTACGAGCAGCTTCAGATCCTTTGCGAATCGCATCAGATACCTCATTTGCTTTCGCAAATCCATATCCTACATGACCTTGACCGTCTCCTACAAGAATGAGCGCCGAAAAACTAAATTTACGGCCACCTTTAACTACTTTGGAGCAGCGATTGATATACAGAACCTTCTCCTCGAATTCAGTTCCAAAATCTTCTTGTCGTCTTTTTTGAGGACCTTTTGCCATATTTTCCTTGCTTTTAGAAACGTAATCCTGCTTCGCGAGCCCCTTCAGCTAGCTCCGCGACCAATCCATGAAACTTAAATCGACCGCGATCAAAAATCACTGTCTGAATATTTTTTTTCAAAGCTCTCTCTGCGATTTGTTTTCCGATATACCTTGCAGTTGCTTTTGACTTTCCGTTATGCTCGGTATTCTTGTTCTCTTTCGAGAGTGTGCCAAATCCTACAAGCGTAGTTCCAGCAACATCATCAATGATCTGAGCATAAATGTGTTTATTGCTCTTTGCAACGGAAAGTCTTGGTCGAACATCGGTGCCACTCAGCTTTTTTCGCACACGAAACACACGATTTTTTCGCGCCTGTAACCGTTTTGTTTTAGAATTGTCCATTTTTAAGCCTTACCTTTTGCTGCCTTGCCTTCTTTCTTGCGGACGTATTCGTCTTTATAACGAATCCCTTTCCCCTTATAAGGCTCAGGTGGTTTCACTGCGCGTACATTTGCTGCAAATTGACCCACGATTTGCTTATCAATTCCTTGGATAATAATTGCAGTTCCTTTATCGACTGCTACTTTTAATTCTTTTGGAATATCTACAGCAGTTGGATGTGAAAAGCCCACTTGAAGATCTAATTTGTTGCCTTGAACGTTTGCTCTATAGCCAACACCGATGAGTGTCAATTCGACAGAATATCCATCAGACACGCCAACAATTGCATTCTTTAATAGTGATCTGAATAAGCCGTATACAGCCCCTTCTCGGCAAACTGCCTCATCACGATCGACTTGAACAGTCGTTTCTTCCATTTTTAACTTTAAGCCATTGGGTAGTTGTATATGCAAACTCCCTTTCGGCCCTTTGATTTCAAGTTTTCCTGATGGTGTTGACTTTACTTCAACTCCTTTTGGAAGAGAAATGGGTATTTTTCCTAGCCTCGACATATTAATATCCCTTAAATATTACCAAACGGTACAGAGAATCTCTCCGCCCAACTTCAAATTTTTTGCACTTTCGCCATCCATAACACCTTGCGATGTACTCATAATGGCAATCCCCATTCCGTTTAAAACACGTGGAATTTCCAAATATCCTAAGTATCGACGGCATCCATTTTTAGAGATTCTTTTCAGATCCATGATACAGGACCCCCTTTCTTTCGTGTAACGGAGGAAAACGCGCATTTTATGCTGTTGCTCATTCACAAGAAAATTCTCGATAAAACCATGATTTTTAAGAAGCTCTAAGATTTTAATCTTCATTTTGCTCGTACCTAAATCAACAAATCGATGCTGTGCATCTTTCGCATTGCGTATTTTTGTTAAAAGCTCTGCGATTGGATCGTTAAAAGACATTATTTTACCTTACTTTTGAGAAATTTCTTTAAAAGGGAAGCCTAAAAGAGTTAATAATTCAACACTGTCTTCATCATTATTGGCTGTCGTTACAACTGTAATGTTCATACCTTGCGCTCTTTTTACTTTATCTAAATTGATCTCTGGGAAAACTTGTTGATCGCTAAGACCAAAACTGTAATTTCCTCTCCCATCGCCTTTTCTGCTAAAACCCCGGAAGTCGTGAATTCTCGGAGATACAATATGGCAGAAACGGTCTAAAAAATCATACATTCTTTTTCCGCGCAGAGTGACCATCAAGCCAATCGGTTGGTCTTCTCTGAGTTTGAAATTGGAAATCGCTTTCTTTGAACGGGTAACGATCGGCTTTTGACCAGATAACATTTTCAATTCGTCGCTGTGTTCTTGGAGTGCATTCTTATCTTTCAAAGCATCTGCAAGTCCCATGCTAATCACAATTTTTTTCATCACAGGAAGAGCCATCGGGCTACGGTCTGGATGTCTTGCTCTTAGCTCAGGAACAATCTCTTCTTTAAATTTTTTATGTAATCTTGACATAGCTTAAACCTTTCTTACTGAGCGGTATACGACATCTGTTCCGGCTTTGCCGTAAACTAACTCACGCTCTCCCTCTTTATTCTTACGAGAACGTACATTTAAAGGATTTCCTTCCTTGTCACAAAGACAAACGTTAGAAATGTGGAGTGGCATTTCCATTTCAATAATGCGTCCATTCGGCGCTTCTTGCGTCTTTCGTAGATGCTTTTTGCGCATGTTCACATCTTGTATGATCACTCGATCATCTTTTCTAAAAAGCACTTCTCCAGATTTTCCTTTACTGTTTCCAGCAATGACTACCACTTTATCGCCTTTACGAATCCACTTGCTCATCCAATCACCTCTGGTGCTAAAGAACTAATTTTAATATATCCAGCCTCTCTCACTTCGCGAGGAATAGGGCCAAAAATACGGGTACCACGAGGATTGAGTTTATCATCGATGAGAACACAGCTATTATCGTGAAAACGGAGCTTCGATCCATCATTTCTTTGGATATATGTTTTCGTACGAACAACCACAGCTTTAACCACTTCGCCTTTTTTGACAGCAGCTTTAGGATCAGCCTCCTGGATAGAGCATACGATAATATCTCCTACTCTGGCATACCGTTTGCGAGTTCCTCCGAGTACTTTAAAGCATTTTACACGCTTTGCACCGGAATTATCTGCTACTTCAAGTTCAGTTTCTTGTTGAATCATAGACTTATCCTTCTAAATGGCCTCAACCACACGCCATCTCTTCAATTTCGAAAGTGGCCGAGTTTCCATCATGCGCACTTTTTGTCCGATCTCAAGAGCATCAGACTCATCGTGTGCATAGTATTTATTTGATCTCTCAATTACCTTCTGGTATTTGGGATGTCTCATTTTGTAAGAGACTTTCACTGTTACCGTTTTGTCCATTTTATTGGAGATAACGACACCAACGAGCTCTTTTCGATTATTCT
>DAIDIM010000198.1 GCA_027459365.1 Chlamydiota bacterium | reverse complement strand
AATCTGGATGAAAAGTTTGAGACATTTTGATTTCTATGGGCAAGCTACTTGTAACGTAATGAATGAGTAGGTCGATTTCATTTTGTGATTGATCTCTCCAGAAATAAAGAGGAGGTTTTTCTCCAAGATTGTAGAATCTTTTAAAACATTCGCTAACGATAAATGTTTCGAAGATATTTCCTAAAAGAGGATGCGTTTTCAGTTGGTCAACGCTGCGGATTGAGAGCAGATGACAGAGTAGTCCTGTATCCACGAAATAAAATTTTGGAGTTTTTACGATTCGCTTAGAGAAATTTTCAAAATAGGGAGGAAGAATAAAGATGAGGCCACTTGTCTCTAATATGGAAATCCATTCTTTGATGGTCGGCACAGAAACTCCCAAGGCATTTGAAAGATCTGTGTAGTTTAATAGCTGGCCTGAACGGGAAGCACAAAGAAGTAAAAAATGTTCGAAAGTGCGCAAATTGCGAACATTTAAAAGCGAACGGATATCTCTTTCAACATAAGTAAAAATGTAGTTTTCGTACCATTTAGAACTATCTAGGTGATCATGATGAATCCGCGGATAAAAACCTTCCCATAGGTATTGAAATAATTGGTTTTGTGTCACTTTTGGTCGATGGGAATGATGACTTCTAAATACAGACTCAAATGCAGAATCTTCGGGATACTCTTTCAATTCTAAATAGGATAAAGGATACAATTTAAAAGTGACAATTCGTCCAGCCAAAGATTGGGTAATTTGTTCAACAAGCAAAAATTGAGAAGAGCCAGTGAGGATAAATTGGCCAGCTTCCTGATTTGTATCTACTATTTCTTGTAGGTAAGAAAAAAGTTCCGGAACTCGTTGCGCTTCATCTAGAATCAATCGATTTCCGTAATTTTTGAGAAAACCTCGCGGGTCGGTCGTAGCCTGAAGTCTCAGATCTAAGTTTTCTAAAGAGAGATAGGTATGATTTGGAAATAGTGCTTTTGCTAGCGTTGTTTTGCCGCTTTGCCTAGGCCCTACCAGGGCAACAAGTGGATATTGTTGAGAATATTTTAAAATATGCGGTGCCAGGTGCCTCGGAATCATATTTGACAATATTAAGATTGAATCTTAAATTTGTCAAATGTCATCATAATATATTGTGTATCAGTTGTTTACATCATATGTTTATTAAGGTGAAACATGATCCAGATGGTAAAAAGGATCACTGTTAAGACAATGGACAGAGTGGAGACAAAGACGAAAAGGTTCCAGCGGGTTCCTTTTTCACTGAGGATATCTAAAAAGCAAAGCGATTGGGTAATGAATTGAAAAATAGCCAAAATAAAGAGGAAGAGTATTTTATGTTTGATTGAGGGATAGAGGACGATTAGAAAAGCAGTGAGTGTAAAGATGAGTGACGCGATATATCCAATGATCCGTTTAACCATAAAGATGCCCCATCGCATAGACGACTGTGAAGATAAATACCCAGATAACATCGAGAAAGTGCCAAAATAGGGCAAGACGAAAGATTCTGGATAGACTTTCCTCTGTGAGTTTTCGGAAAAAGAGGATAAAAATTGTGATCACCATCCATAAAAGTCCAATTGCAATGTGGCAGCCATGAGTGCCGACAAGTGTGAAAAAGGAAGATAAAAAGCTACTTTTCTGCCAAGTATTGCCTTCGTTTATTAGTGAGTGAAATTCAGAAAGTTCAAAGTAAAGGAATGCAATGCCAAGGAGAGCTGTG
>DAIDIM010000196.1 GCA_027459365.1 Chlamydiota bacterium | reverse complement strand
TCAGGCACGTCCCAAGAGACGGCTTTTTCAGCGAGGCTTTTTCTTTGCCGGCGCCTCGACCACACGCAGCGGCGTTATCAGGCTCACCGTATTCGATCCCGCCGCCGTGGCGTAGGTGACCCCTTTCTACATTTCATAGTTTTTGCATGCAGATCTTGCGAAAAGAGATTACAAAACTTGGCTATACCCCCGATTTTAGCCTTTATGACGAACGGGATTTAGAGAGAATGGTTCAGCAAATCGCAAAAGACATACTGGGCATTGATAAAGATCTTCCGTCCCTTGCATCGACCCATGTAGCAATTGCAAAAGCTGCAAATATGGGCGGTGAAAGAGAGGTCAAGACCTGGCATGATCAGTTTTCTAAAGAGGTATATGTACGCTTACAAACAACATTGCGATCCCATAATGCGGTCAATTTTGACAATTTGATCAATTTATCAATTCAACTTTTTGAACAACATCCTGACGTATTAGATCGCTATCAAGAGCAGTTTCGCTACTTTATGATTGATGAATTCCAAGATACCAATCCGGCGCAACTTCGCCTAGCCGAATTGCTCGCAAAAAAATATCACAACCTTTGTGTCGTTGGAGATGATGATCAGTCAATCTATGGATGGCGCGGGGCGCACATTGCCGGAATTTTAGAGTTCAAGGCAGATAACGTCATTAAGTTAGAACAAAACTACCGTTCGCTCCCCACTATTTTGAAGGCAGCCAATGCTGTGATTCAAAACAATAAAAACCGTCATAATAAAAAACTTTGGACACTGGAGAGTTTCGAAGAACCGATCGAGGTTTTTAATGCTCCAACCGATAGTGATGAAGCAAATGGTGTCATCAATCGTCTGATTGAGTTTAGAAAGCAAGGATATGCTTGGAAGGATATGGCCATTCTTTATAGGTCCAATGCCCTTTCAAGGAACTTGGAGGTGGCGTTAATCAATGCATCATGGCAACGCAATGGTGAATGGGTCAGGGGCATCCCCTATGTTGTCTTTGGAGGTCTTGAATTTTCCGAAAGGGCTGAGATCAAAGATCTGCTCAGTTTTTTGCGTGTCATTGCCAATCCAAAGGATCAAGAGGCACTACTTCGCATCATCAATGTTCCGAGACGTGGAATTTCTGATAGCTTCTTAGACGAGCTGACGAAATTGAATCGATCGTCGAATATCCCACTTTGGGAGGTTCTTTGCAATCTCACGCACGAGCAGTATCCGACACATCGCAAAGGGGTTCAAGGGATACACTCGTTTGTCGATCTAATTCATAGAGCGCAAAGTCGATTTGCCAATCCTCCCCTTCATGAGGCTTTGAATTGGTTCTTAGAGGAAATTAACTATAAAAAAGCGATCGAAGATGATGTCAAAAGTGACAAAATGCGCGACTTTAAATGGGAAAATGTGCAGGAGTGCGTGAATAGTTTAGCTCAATATGAGAAGGAAAGTGGGGCTAATCTACAATCATTTATCGCCGATACTGCGCTAAAGCCGAATCAATTTGCCGAAAAGAAAGGGGACGAGGATCGGTTACATCTCATGACACTGCATAGCGCTAAAGGACTAGAATTCCCTATTTGTTTCATTGTAGGACTTGAAGATCATATTTTGCCTCATGAAAAAAGTCGCGAGGTGACAGGTATTGAGGAGGAGAGGAGGCTATTTTATGTCGGGATTACAAGGAGCCGAAAAAAGCTCATTTTAAGTATGTCTCGTGCGCGCCTTCGGATGGGAAAGGCGTTTCCGACCAATCCCTCTCGGTTTCTCTTTGAAATTCCAAAAACACTTTTAAAAGCCACAAATCATGACTGTCATATTGCGACATCGACGTGAAAACCTCAAAAAGTGTTCTTTAAGAGGTTTAGAAAAACGCCCCGATTTTCGTTTCTTCACATATCCTCAAGACATATTGCCGAACTTGCATTCGTATATTCTTTTGAAACAAGGCGCCCCTCCCCTCACACAAGCAGATCGGGACAAAGGGCTCTTCCTCATCGATGGGACTTGGCGATTGGCGGCCGTAATGGAAAAGACTGTGCCACAAGGACTTATATCGCGAAGCCTTCCCGAACACTTTCGAACCGCTTATCCCAGAAAGCAAACATCATGTCCTGATCCAGAGACAGGTCTTGCAACGATAGAAGCCCTGTATATTGCGTTCTTTATTTTGGGCAGGCCTCTGGATGGCTTGTTAGATCAATATTATTGGAAAGATGCTTTTTTTCAGCGCAATCCAGAGCTTTGGTTAAAATCGCCTGTTTGATCTGCGCTTGATAACACTTGTAGCATACAGGGAAATATTTCTCCTCGCTTCCCAAATCAACCGATGGGCCTATGTTTGTTGCAACGCCATTGACATGTTTTAAGTTGAGAATGGATTTCCGATTGCAATAATGACAGGTTGCCTTGACCTCTTCAATGGAGTCGGCTAATTCCATAAGCCTTTGGGATCCTTCAAAAAGGTGAGATTTAAAGTCTGTTCGTAGACCGTAGCAAAGAACAGGGATGTCAAAATCAAGGGTAATTCGACGCAGCTCATCTATTACTACTGCCGATAAGAATTGGGCTTCATCGACCAAAACACAATCAATATCTGTATAATCGACAACTCTAACCGATTCTACATCCACAACAAGAACATCAGCTTGCATTTCTAAACCTG